>JAFZRG010000088.1 GCA_017619985.1 Bacillota bacterium
CTGCACGTCGATGTCCGTGCTGCCGGTCTTGATATAGTTGTGCCCGAACTGCTTCTGGCAGCCGGGGCTCTCCAGTCTGGACTGGAAAAAGCGCGTGACCATCTCAAAGATGAACACGGCACAGATGATCGTGATGATGACAGGCCTGTCCTCCAGGATGTTGACGAAGTCATCCTTACCTTTAACCCTGCTGACGATATAGAGGACGAGCAGCACGAGAAACAGCACCGACCGGTAGACCAGGCGGAAGTAGTGCAGCGTGCTGACCGGGGTCAGCCGTATGCGGTTTTTGTTCGGGGTTTTGCTCAAATGGGTCTCTTTTCTGCCGGACGGGCACGGCGCGCGCATTGAAATCCGGACAATCTAAAGATATACTAAAATCAGTTTTTTCGCAAACGCAGATGCGAAGAGGAGAAGCGATGGAACACTGGATGGAACGCCCTGCCTGGGTCGAGATCGACCTGAGGGTGCTGAAACGGAATATTGAGATCGTGCAGTCGCGGATCGCGGACGGGTCGCGGATGCTGGCGGTGGTCAAGGCCAACTGCTACGGCCACGGCATGAAGGAATGTTATCCTGTTTTCCACGCGTGCGGCGTGCGTGATTTCGGCGTGGCGACGCTGAGCGAGGCAAAGGAACTGCGCAGCTTGGGGGATCCTTCGGACCGCATCGTGCTGCTCGGGCTCAACCACCCGGACCTCGCGGGTCTTGCCTGCGAGCTTAACGTCGTGACCCTGATCGCGGACCTGGATTACGCGAAAGCGCTCTCGGCGGAAGCCGCAAAGCGCGGACAGACGATGGAAGTGATGGGCTGCGTGGATACCGGCATGGGCCGCATCGGCTACCAGTGGGATGACCCGGCGGCGGTCGAAGACCTGTACACGGCCGCGCAACTGCCCAATCTCAATATGATCGGCATCTTCTCGCACCTGGCGTGCGAAGATTTTGAGGACAAATCCTACAGCGACCTGCAGCAGGAGCGCTTCGAAACCGTGCTGAACGCCCTGCGGGCGAAGGGGCTCGAGCTGCCTCTGAGTTCCCTGGCCAATTCCCCGGCGACCAGCCACCGGCCGCAGGCCCACTACGGGCTGTGCCGGCCCGGCGGTTCGCTGTACGGACGGTACCAGGGCGCCTTTAACCGCGTGGAGGGCATCGATCCCGTCATGACCGTCAAGGCGGTCATCCTGCAGATCAAGGACGTGCCGGCGGGCTTCTCCGTCAGCTATCTGAGGAGCGGCCGTACGACCCGGCCGAGCCGCATCGCGACGCTCCCGGTCGGCTATGCGGACGGCATGCCCAGGAACTGGGGCGCCGGCCGCGGCTATGTGCTGATCGGCGGCAGAAGGGCACCCATCATCGGCAACATCTGCATGGATCAGTTCATGATCGACGTGACGGACATCCCGGATGTAAAGCTCTACGACGAAGTAGTGCTCATCGGCCGCAGCGGGGAAGAGATCATCCTGCTGGGCGATATCGGCAAAGCCTGCGGCATCCTGAGCAACGAAGTTTCCCTGGGCATGCAGCTGAGACTGCCGTACAAGTATATCCGGTAAATGAAAAAGAACGGGCTCGCAAGAGCCCGTTCTTCTTATGCTACAGAATAAATCCGCCGTCCACGCTCAGCACCTGCCCGGTGATGAAGCTGGCTTTATCCGATGCCAGGAAGGCGACGGCCTCTGCCACGTCTTCGGGGTCACCGAGGCGGCCCAGAGGCGTTTCGTCCGCCAGGGCAGCCAGTTCCTCGCTGCTGTAGCGGTCGAGCATGGCTGTTTCGATCACGCCGGGCGCCACGCAGTTCACGCGGATGCCGGACGGTCCGACTTCCTTGGCCACTGCCTTCGTGAAAGCGATCACGGCGCCTTTCGACGCGGAATAGGCCGATTCGCACGACCCTCCCGCGATGCCCCACATGGAGGCGATGTTGACGATCGCGCCGGAACGCTCTTCGATCATGGAGGGAAGCACGGCGCGGGTCATGAGAAACGTCGACGTCGCGTTCGTGGCCTGCAGCAGGTCCCATTCGAAGTTGCTCACATCCTGCACCTGGTTCACGCGCGAGATGCCGGCGTTGTTCACGAGCACGTCGATGCGGCCGTATCTGCCGAGCACCTCGTCGATCAACGCGTCCACCGCGGCTTCCGAGCGCAGGTCGGCCTGGACCGGGTCACCGCCGATGCGCGAGGCGATGCGTTCCGCCTCTTCCTTGTGGCGGTAGTAGTGGACGATCACGGTGTAGCCTTCTTCTGCCAGTTTCTTCGCGCAGGCGGAACCGATGCCGCCGGACGCGCCTGTGACCAGTGCGATTTTTGCCATGGGTGCCTCCAATATCGTTGAAATCCTTACCATCTAAAGATATACTAAAACTGTAATTTGTGCAAATACGGCGAGAAAAACGGAGGCGCTTATGGAAAAGTGGATGAACCGTCCCGCCTGGGTCGAGATCGACCTGCGGGCATTCGACAGCAATGTAAAGCTCATCAAGGAACGGATCGCGCCGGGCGCCCAGATGCTGGGTGTCGTGAAAGCGGACTGCTACGGCCACTGCATGCGCGAATGCTATCCGGTGCTGAAGGCGAACGGCGTTTCCAATTACGGCATCGCGACGATCTCCGAAGCGGAAGAACTGCGCAGCTACTGCGCGCCTGAAGACCGCATCGTGATGTTCGCCCTGCCTTCCATTCCCTTCGTCGAAGCCATCTGCAATCTGAACATCGTCACCCTCATCCAGAACCTCGAATACGCGAAAGCGCTTTCGGACGAAGCGGTCAAGCGCGGCATCACCATGGAAGTCATGGGTGTCGTGGACACCGGCATGGGCCGCATCGGCTACCAGTGGGATGACCCTGTCGTGGTCGACGAGCTCTATGAAGCCAGTACCTATCCCGGCCTGAAGATGATCGGCATCTTCTCGCACCTGTCCTGCGAAGACTTCGAGGATAAATACTGGAGCGACCAGCAGCACATGCGCTTCGAGAAGGTGCGCAGCGCGCTGGAAGCGAAAGGCGCGGACATGTCGCTCAGTTCCCTGGCGAATTCTCCTGCGACGTCCCACCGTCCGCAGCTGCACTACGGCCTGGTCCGTCCGGGCGGCAGCATGTTCGGACGCTATCAGAACTGCTGCGTGGAACTGCCGGGCATCCAGCCGGTACTTTCCGTCAAGGCGAACATCGTACAGCTCAAAGACGTACCCGACAACTTCTCCGTCAGCTATGAGAGAAGCGGACGCACGAGCAGGCCTTCGAAGATCGCGACCCTGGCCCTCGGCTTTGCCGACGGTCTGATGCGCGGCTGGGGCAGAGGCAACGGACGGGTCATCGTGAACGGCTGCTACGCACCGACCATCGGCAACATGTGCATGGACCAGTTCATGATCGACGTGACGGACGTGCCTGACGTGAAGGTCGGCGACGAATGCGTCGTCATCGGGCGGCAGGGCGATCTCGAGATCCGCTGCGAAGATATGGGCAACGCGACGAATACCCTCGGCAACGAGGTCACGTGCGCGCTCACCGCGAGACTTCCGTATAAATTCATAAGATAACGGGCGAATGAAACCGAAGACGAAGAAACTCAGAGACACTGTATCTTTCCGGACCGTAGACGTGCTGCAATGGTGCGTCTACGCTGTTGTTGTGGGCGTGATCTGCGGCACGATCGCGGCTGCGTTCGGCATGGTGATCGATGCGGCGACGGCCGCTCGGCAGAAATACGACTGGCTGGTGTGGTTCATGCCCCTGGCAGGCGTCGCCATCGTCGGCATGTATCATCTGAGCGGCATCACGAAGCCCCTGGGCACGAACCGGGTGCTGCTCGCGGTCAAGGAAGAGGAAGGCGTCGCCATCCGCATGGCGCCGCTCATTTACGTTTCCTCGATGCTGACCCATCTCACCGGCGGTTCTTCCGGCAGGGAAGGCGCCGCGCTGCAGATCGGCGGATCGATCGCCAACTTCATCGGCAGGCAGTTCAAGATGAGCCACATGGACCTGCGCACCATCACGATGTGCGGCATGGCGGCTGGCTTTTCCGGCCTGTTCGGCACGCCGCTGGCGGCAGGCATCTTCGCGATGGAGATCGCGGACGGGTCCCTGCACTACGCGGTGCTGCTGCCCTGCATGCTGTCGTCTATCGTCGCCCGCGTGACCGCGCAGGCATTCGGGATCCAGGCAGCCGCCTTTACGGTGACGGGCTATCCGGAGCTTTCGCTGCGCTCCGCGCTGGCCGTTCTGGTCTTCGGCGTGCTGTGCGCGCTGCTGTCCATCCTGTTCGTGGAGACGCTGCACTGCATAGACTGGACGTACGCGCACTACCTGAAAAACCCGTACGTACGCATCATCGTGGCGGGCCTGCTCGTAGCGGCCGGCACGACGCTGCTCGGCACCCGCGATTACAACGGCGCAGGCACGGAAGTCATCGTGCGGGCGCTGGCCGGCGAAGCCAGGCCGGAGGCGTTCCTTCTCAAGATCCTGTTCACCGCGCTGACCCTCGAAGCAGGTTTCAAGGGCGGTGAGATCGTACCGACGTTCTTCATCGGGGCGACGTTCGGCTGCACGTTCGCGCCTCTTCTGGGCCTCGATCCCAGCTTTGCCGCAGGCCTGGGCATGACCGCGCTGTTCTGCGGGGTCACGAACTGCCCCATCGCCAGCATCCTGCTTTCGTTCGAACTGTTCGGCGGGGAAGGGCTCGTGCTGTTCGCGCTGTGCTGCAGCATGTCGTACATGCTTTCCGGGCATTAC
>JAFZRG010000089.1 GCA_017619985.1 Bacillota bacterium
AAGATCATCTGCGACAGAGAGCGCGAGATCGAGGATTTCGTGCCCCAGGAATACTGGAACATCGCGGCGGATCTGACTAAAGAGGGCCTGACGCCGGCGCAGCAGAAGAAGAACACGTTCACGGCGACCCTGACCGAATATAAAGGCAGGAAGATCAAGCTCGAAAATAAGGAGCAGACGGACAAGGTCCTGTCGGATCTGAACGCCGGCACCTATTCGGTCAAAAAGCTGGAATCCAGCGAAACGCTCAAGAGGCCTTACGCGCCGTACACGACGAGCACCATGCAGCAGGATGCCTCCATCAAGCTGCGCTTTACGCCGACCAAGACCATGATGCTCGCACAGCAGCTGTATCAGGGCGTTTCCGTGAAGGGTCACGGGACGACCGGTCTCATCACCTACATGAGGACGGACTCGGTCCGCATCTCCGACGAGGCGGACAAGGCCTGCAAAGGCTACATCAAGGGCACGTTCGGCGCCGGTTATGTCGGCAATAACCGCTACACGAACAAGTCCGTGAACGCGCAGGACGCGCACGAAGCCATCCGTCCTTCCTACATGGATCTCGACCCGGAGACCGTCAAGGATTCCCTGCAGTCCGACCAGTACAAGCTGTACAAGCTCATCTGGTCCCGCTTTGTGGCCAGCCGCATGAAGCCGGCAGTCTACAGCGTCACGACGGCGGATATCGCCAACGGCAGCTATACGCTGCGCGCGAAGGGTTCCACGCTCAAGTTCGACGGTTATCTGAAGGTCTACAGCGACGGCAAGGAAGAAAAGGACAAGGCGCTGCCTCCCCTGGAGGAAGGCGAGATCCTGAAACTCGTCAAGCTGGAAGGCGAACAGAAATTCACCCAGCCTCCCGCGCGGTTCACGGAAGCGAGCCTCATCAAGGAGATGGAGGAGAACGGCATCGGCCGTCCGAGCACGTACGCGACCATCGTCAACACGCTGACGGAAAAGCGCTACGTCGCGAAGGAAAAGAGCGCGCTGTCTCCGACGGATCTGGGCAACAAGATCACGTACGTCATCATGGAGCCGTATTTCCGCGAACTCGTGGACGTCGGCTTCACCGCGAACATGGAGACGCAGCTCGACAAGGTCGAAGAGGGCGATCTGCAGTGGCAGTCCGTCGTCGGCGACTATTACAACAACTATCTGAAGGATGAACTGGTCAAAGCCAGGGAGGAAGTCGAACGGGTCGTGACCGCGCCGGAATTCATCGGCGAGAACTGCCCGGAATGCGGCAAACCCCTCGTCAGGAAGAACGGCAAGTTCGGTTCGTTCATCGCCTGCAGCGGCTATCCGGAATGCCGCTATACGAGAAACATCATCGTCGGCACCGGTGTCGCCTGTCCGAAGTGCGGCAAGGAGATCATCCAGAAGAGGAGCCGCAAGGGCAAAACGTTCTACGGCTGCAGCGGATATCCCGGATGCGACCAGGTGTTCTGGTACAAGCCCGTGGACAAGAAGTGCCCGAAGTGCGGATCTCTGCTGCTCGAGCGGGGCCGCAAACTCGTGTGCAGCAGCGAAGACTGCCATTATTCCGAGAACAAGAAATAAGCGGGGAAAGGAACGCGCAATATGTCACAGTTTCATGCAACGACCATCGTTTTGGTAAAGAGGAGCGCGGACGACATCTGCATCGGCGGAGACGGCCAGGTGACCATGGGCGAGCACGCCATCATGAAGAACAACGCCAAGAAGGTCCGCAAGATCTATAAGAACAGCGTCATCACCGGTTTTGCCGGCTCCGTTTCCGACGCGTTTTCGCTGACGGAAAAGTTCGAAAAGAAGCTGGAAGAGCACGGCGGCAACCTGAAGAGGGCTGCTGTGGCGCTCGCGCAGACCTGGCGCAGCGACGGCGGCGCGCGCAATCTCGAAGCCATGATGCTGGCGGCGGACAAGGAGAGCGTGCTGCTGATCTCCGGCACCGGCGAGGTCATCGAACCGGACGAGAACTACGTGGCCATCGGATCCGGCGGCAATTTCGCCTACGCGGCGGCGCACGCGCTGTACGACCACACGGATATGGACGCGGAAGCCATCGTGCGTGAGGCGCTCAAGATCGCGTCCGACATCTGCGTCTACACGAACAACCACATCTCCGTGGAGAAACTGTAGGAGGCTGACCCATGGCAAAGACGTTTACAGATTACACGCCGAAAGAGATCGTCGCGGAACTGGATAAATACATCATCGGACAGGAGAGCGCGAAGAAATCCGTAGCCGTCGCGCTGCGCAACCGCTACAGGCGCAACCAGCTGTCCGACGAGATGAGGGAAGAGATCTCCCCGAAGAACATCCTGATGATGGGCCCGACGGGCGTCGGCAAGACCGAGATCGCCCGCCGTCTGGCCAAGCTGATGGACGCGCCTTTCGTGAAGGTCGAGGCGACGAAGTTCACGGAGGTGGGCTACGTCGGCCGCGACGTGGATTCCATGGTGCGCGACCTGATGGAAGCCTCTCTGCGGGTCACGAAGCAGAAGCGCATGGCCGAGAAGTACGAAGCCGCCGCGCAGCTGGCGGAAGAGAAGATCATCGAAGCCATCATCCCGGGCAAGAAGAAACAGACCGGCGAGACCGTGCACGGACCCTTTGATTTCCTGATGGGAAGAGGCACGGCGACGTATACCCAGACCAGCGAAAAGATCGAGGAACACAAGGACCCGGTCGAAAATGAGACGCAGCTGGCCAGGGATCAGGTGCGCCAGCAGCTGAGAGACGGCCTGCTCGAGGAGCAGTACATCGAGATCGACGTGCAGGAACAGCCCAAGGACAATAACCTGGACGTCGCGCAGGGCGGCGTCATCAGCCTGGGCAGCATCTTCGGCGACGCGATGCCCAAGCGCACGAAGAAAAAGAACCTCAAGGTGAAGGACGCCCGGAAGATCCTGACCGAGCAGGAAGCTCAGAACATGATCGACATGGATCAGGTGACCCAGGAGGCGCTCGACAACTGCGAACAGAACGGCATCATCTTCATCGACGAGATCGACAAGATCGCGGGCTCCGGCTACAAAGGCGGTGCGGACGTGTCCAGAGAAGGCGTGCAGAGAGACATCCTGCCCATCGTCGAAGGCAGCGTCGTCAACACGAAGTACGGCCCGGTCAAGACCGACCACATCCTGTTCATCGGCGCCGGCGCGTTCCACGTGAGCCGGCCGACGGACCTCATCCCCGAACTGCAGGGCAGATTCCCCATCCGCGTGGAGCTCGAGAATCTGACGAAGGAGGACTTCGTCCGCATCCTGACCGAGCCCGACAACGCGCTGCTCAAGCAGCACAAGGCGCTGCTCGAGACCGAAGGCGTCGAGATCGAATTCACGCCCGAGGCGGTGGACGAGATCGCCTCCATGGCCTTCATGGTCAACGAACAGACTGAGAACATCGGCGCCAGAAGACTGCACACCATCATGGAAAAGCTGCTGGAGGACATCTCCTACAACCTTCCGGATGAAGAAACGAAAACTATCTCCATCACCCCCGAATACGTCCGCGAGAAGTTCGAAGAACAGATCCACGAGGACGATATCGACCGCTTTATCCTGTAAATGATACGGATCAAGGACGACGGCACCGTCATCGAAAGAGAAGAATACAGAGCGATCCTCGTCGGCGTCACCCAGGGAGAAGACATCGACTATTCCATGAAAGAGTTGGAAGGGCTGGCGGAGGCGGACGGCATCGAAGTGCTGGGCACCATGACCCAGAAAGTCGAAAAGATCAACGCGGCTACGTTTATCGGCAGCGGTAAACTGAAAGAACTTGCCGAGTTCGTCCGGAACATGGAGGCGGACCTTGTCGTATTCAACGACGAGCTGTCCGGCATGCAGCTGCGCAACATCGAAGACGCGGTCGGCTGCCGCATCATCGACCGGACCATCCTGATCCTCGATATCTTCGCGGACCGCGCGACGTCCATGGAAGGCAAGCTCCAGGTCGAGCTGGCCCAGCTGCAGTACCGCATGCCGAGGCTCCTCGGTTTCGGCAAGTCGCTGTCGCGTCTGGGCGGCGGCATCGGCACGAGAGGCCCCGGCGAAACGAAACTCGAGACCGACCGGCGCCATATCCAGCGCCGCATGGACGAGATCCGCAAGGAGATCGCGGAGGTCAAGGCGAACCGCAGCGTGCAGCGCAGCCGCCGGCAGAAGTCCGGGCTGCTCATCGCCGCGCTCGTCGGCTATACGAACGCGGGCAAATCATCCATCATGAACCGCCTGCTGGCCATGAGCGAAAAAGAAGAAAAGCAGGTCTTCGAAAAGGACATGCTCTTCGCGACGCTCGATACGGCGCAGCGGCTCATCACCCTGGACGACCGCTGCAGTTTTCTGCTCATCGACACCGTCGGTTTTGTGAGCAAGCTGCCGCACGCCCTGGTGGACGCCTTCAAGGCGACGCTGGAGGAGGTCACGTACGCGGACCTTCTGATCCACGTCGTGGACGCGTCGTTTGAGGGCAGCGAATTCCAGACCGAAGTGACCCGCAGCGTTCTGAGAGAACTCGGCGCGGACGGCAAACCCATCCTGACCGTCTATAACAAGGCGGATCTGGTCGAGCCGGAAGAACTGGCCGGAAAACAGCTCACGTCCGGCATGGACAGCTGTTTCGTTTCCACGAAGACGGGGGAGGGCTACGACGAATTTCTGGCGAGGATCCGCGGAGAGCTGTTTGCGGATCTGCAGACCGTGCAGCTGCTCATCCCGTACGACAGGGGAAGCGTCGTATCCGCCATCCTCGCGAAACAGACCGCACTCGAGACGAAATACGAAGAAAACGGCACGCTCCTGACCGTGGAACTGAACGAAGAAGACAGGGGCCGCTACAGGGAATACATCGTTTCATGAACCGCTACACGACCGTCGCAAAAGAGGCGAGCGCCGAGCAGGTCATCGACCGCTCCCGCTTCATCGCCCATATCGCCCGCGCCTTTTCCAAGGAAGAGGCGGACGCCTATATCGCAGGCATCCGGGCGCAGTACAGGGACGCCACGCACAACGTTCCCGCCTTTATCGTGGGTGAAAAGAGCGAACTGAAGTGGACGTCCGACGACGGCGAACCGCAGGGCACGTCCGGTCCTCCGATGCTGCAGATGCTGGAGAGGGAAGGGCTGACGAACGTCGTGTGCGTCGTCACGCGCTATTACGGCGGCATCAAACTCGGCACGGGCGGCCTCGTGCGGGCCTATACTTCCAGCGCGAAGCTGGCGCTCGAGGCGGCCGGGATCCACACGGTCAAGGATGTGACGCGGCTGTCTGTCACGCTGCCGTATACGCTGCTCGGCAAGCTGCAGAACCTGGAAAAAAGCGAGCCTTTCACGATCGAAGACATCGTGTATACCGAGTCCGTGACGCTCGCCCTGACCATGGATCTGGAGGACGAAGAGAGGGTGAAAGCGCTGCTGATGGAAGTGAGCGCAGGCACTGCAGTCATCGCTGCGGAAGAGCATGTGATCGAATAAAATTCTTTCTCAGAACTTCAAAAATATCGGTTGACAAACAACTCTTTCATCTATATAATTCATTAATGTGCCGACCAAAAACAAGGCACAAGGGCGGGCGTATAGCTCAGCTGGGAGAGCATCTGCCTTACAAGCAGAGGGTCGTAGGTTCGAGCCCTGCTACGCCCACCAAATCATCGCGGCCCGGTAGTTCAGTTGGTTAGAATGCCAGCCTGTCACGCTGGAGGTCACCGGTTCGAGCCCGGTTCGGGTCGCCATATTCAAGAAGATAGTGGCCCAGCCACTATCTTCTTAAAACAAAAAATCCATACCGTTTGCTGGCGTGGCTCAATGGCAGAGCAGCTGATTTGTAATCAGCAGGTTGTTGGTTCGACTCCGATCGCCAGCTCCATCATCTGTGGAGGGATTCCCGAGTGGCCAAAGGGGGCGGACTGTAAATCCGTTAGCTGAGCTTTCGATGGTTCAAATCCATCTCCCTCCACCATTTTTATGCGGAAGTGGCTCAGGGGTAG
>JAFZRG010000090.1 GCA_017619985.1 Bacillota bacterium
GCCCAGATGCGAATGGTAGTCCGTGCCGAAGAACACGTCCAGGACTACGTCTTTATTGGATGTTATTCCGAAGAATCCTCCCATGGTTCGTTCCTTTCTTCTAGAGTCTCGACGCGATGTCCGCGTCCTTGCTCAGGACTTTGGCAGCGTCCGCTTCGCGCTTGGCATCCAGTCTTGCAGTGAGTTCTTCGTCGCCGAGCGCGAGGATTTCGGCCGCCAGCAGAGCGGCGTTGGCGCCGCCGTCGATGGCGACGGTCGCGACGGGGATGCCGGGCGGCATCATGACGGTGGAGAGCAGAGCGTCCATGCCGTCGAGCGCGGAGGACTTGCAGGGGATCCCGATGACGGGAAGGGTGGTGCCTGCCGCGATGACGCCTGCCAGATGCGCAGCCATGCCGGCTGCCGCTATGATCACGCCGAAACCGTTTGCCCGGGCGTTCGCGACGAAATCGCGGACCTGCTGGGGGGTGCGGTGGGCGGAATAGACGTGGACTTCGAAGGGAACTTCGAGCGCGGTCAGGATGTCCGTGCCTTTCTTGACGACGGGCAGATCGCTGTCAGATCCCATGATGATTCCGACTTTTTTCATGTCAGCCTCCTTATAGAGCTTCGTTTCGTTTTTCTACAGTTTAAATGTACTGGATGGAGACCTGAAAAACAACGGAAAATGGTAATAACTAGAACGATTATTTTATCAAAAAATCGAACGTTCGGAATATTGCGGATGATAAATGGAAATGGCACAGAAATCATTCAGATCACAGACATCGCCAAGGCATTTAGGCGCACGCTCTCGCCAGGGGGCCCCCTAGCGAGAGCGTGCCCCCGACGGTAACGCAAGTGCCTGCCTAGACAGGACCCCGAGGCGCGGATGAAGTGCATGAAAAAAACCGGGTCCCGAAGGACCCGGTAAAGTGTTTGGACTTAAGACTTACTTGCCGCCCATGTGAGCTGCGTAAGCTTCGTCGATCGCCTTGAACATGTCTGCGTTCTTGGTTCTCTCGGACTTGCCGATGACCAGCAGAACGGCGATCATCAGAACGATGGCGATGGCCAGGCAGATCCAGACCTGCTGCAGGAATCCCGCGATGATGAAGGATACGAACGCAACAGCGGAGACCGTCAGAGCGTAGGGCAGCTGCGTGAACACGTGGTTCAGGTGATAGCAGTGCGCGCCTGCGGAAGCCATGATCGTGGTATCGGAGATCGGGGAGCAGTGGTCGCCCATGACGCCGCCGGAGCAGGCTGCCGCCAGACCGATGGTGCAGAGGACGGGCTCTACGTCGTAATCGAAGACGGCTACGACGATCGGAGCCATGATGCCGATGGTGCCCCAGGAAGTACCGGTCGCGAAGCCGATCGCTGCGCCGATCACGAAGATGACGGCGGGCAGGAAGTTCTTCAGGTTGCCGGCGTTGGCCAGGGCCGCGCTGACGAAGTCAGCAGAGCACATTGCGTATCTGGTGAAGGAGCACAGGGTCCATGCCAGGGTCAGGATCAGGATGGGGGATACCATCTGGATGAAGCCCTTGGGTACGGAGTCGAAGCTCTTCTCGAAGCCGATCAGGCGTCTGCACCAGAAGTACAGGAAGGTGAAGATCATGCCGATGGTTCCGCCGACCGCGAGGCCGAAGGCCGCGTCTGCGTCTGCGAAAGCGTCGGTGAAGGCTGCGCCGTCGAAGTAACCGCCGGTGTAGATCATGCCGATGATGCAGAAGATGATCAGGGCGATGACGGGTACCAGCAGGTCTGCTACGGACGTCTTCTTGCCGGAAGGTGCTTCATAATCGTCGGCGCCTTCGAACGGTCTGTGTTCGGTGGTGAAGAGGTCGCCCTTTACCTGGGCGTTGTACTCATGCTGCAGCATGGGACCGTAGTCGATGTTCTTCAGCGAGATGGTGATGATCATGACCAGGGTCAGGATGCAGTAGTAGTTCCAGGGGATCTGCTTGATGAACAGCTGGAAGCCGTTGACGTTGTCGCTGTTGACATAGCCGGAAACGGCGGCTGCCCAGGAGGAGATCGGAGCGATCATGCAGACCGGAGCTGCGGTCGCGTCGATGACGTATGCCAGCTTCGCTCTGGAGATGTTGTGGGACTCGGTGACCGGTCTCATAACGGCGCCTACGGTGAGGCAGTTGAAGTAGTCGTCGATGAAGATCAGGACGCCCAGGAGCATGGTCATCAGCTGAGCGGATGCTCTGCTCTTGACTCTTTCCTTCGCCCAGCGGCCGAACGCTTCGGAACCGCCGCCCTTGTTCATCAGGTCGGAGACGATGCCCAGTTCGACCAGGAAGATGATGATGCCCATATCCCAGCTGTCGCACAGAACGGACAGAAGACCGTAATCCGTGCCTACCAGCGCCAGGATGGCTTCCCAGGGACGGAACTGCGTATACAGCAGTGCTCCGATGACGCAGCCGAAGAACAGGGAAGAGTATACTTCCTTGCTGATCAGGGCCAGAGCGATGGCGCAGATCGGCGGAAGCAGCGACCAGAACGTCGCAGCGAACGGAGTCTCATAGTCTTCGCCTATGGGAGCGTTCGCATACTTCATGCCCAGGATGGCAAGCAGTACGATGATGCACAGTACCGCTACCAGATAGGCAGTCTTGGTGCTTTTCTTTTCCATAAGAAATAACCTCCTAAAAGAATAAAGATAAATTGCAGGCAGGTAAATAGAAACGTGTCATACCTGCACGGATACATTATATCATCGAATTGGCGTTTGTGAACAAAAAAACGATGTTTCCGGCGCTTTTTTCCTGTTTCCCGCCATCAAAGAATCAACATTTGTGCAAAATTGTTGATATGAATGAATCAACGCTGGGATTATTTGTGATTTTCCACAGGTCTTGGGGCTTTTTATCTACTCTTTTCTATAAACTTATCCTATGGCATCAGGGGTTTCTGTGCTATAATCATAATAGTGAAACAGGAGGCGCAGAGGACGGTACCGTCTTTTCTGCGTTCTTTTTCATATACGGAATTAAGGAGAGTGATCGGATGTCGCTGGAATCCATGAAAATGGTCGAAAAAGCGGAACTGGATGCCAAGAAGCTGGTGACGGACGCCAAAGCGGCTGCCAAGACGGCTGCGGAAGCGGCCGCGGAGGCCGGAAGGCAGCACCTGGACGAGGAAACTGCCCGGGCTGAGAAGTCCGCTGAGGAGATCCTCGAAAACGCGAAACTGGTGGGCAAGGCATCCTGCACCGATATCGAACGGGCCTGCGAAGACTCGGTGGCCCGGCTGAGGACGGCGGCGGAGAAGAATCTTCCCGAAGCCGCCAGGTTCATTGCGGAAAGGATCACGGAAGGCCTATGAGCATTCAGAAGATGAAGCGCATACGGCTCATCGGACTGCGGAGCGAAAAGGACGCCCTTCTGGACGACCTGCTGCGTTTCGGCAAGGTGGAGATCTCGGACTACCCGCAGGCGGAAGGGGACGTGGTGGTGTTCAGCACCAACAACTACGATAAGACCGATCTGCCCGCGGACATGCTGGTGGTGAACCAGCAGAAGCTGAGTGCGGCACTGGACATCATGCAGCGCTACTTCCCGGAGAAGAAAGGCCTGCTGGATCCCAAACCCGAAGCTTCGCTGGAGTCCTTCCTGAGCAACGCCCGGCTGAACAGCTGCCTGCACTGCGCTGCCAGGGTCATCCGCCTGGACGGGGAGATCAAGTCCCTGACCAACCGGATCCAGGAACTGCAGACCCAGAAGACGGCCCTGCAGCCCTGGCTGGATCTCGACATGCCCCTGGAATACGAGGGAACGGAGCACGTCTCCTTCACCCTGTGTTCCCTGCC
>JAFZRG010000091.1 GCA_017619985.1 Bacillota bacterium
GAACTCTGCTCCGCCATGTCTTTTCGCACATTTTCGCCATATCTGTGCGAGGTTTGATGCCGCATTGCCTTGAAATTTCAGGTTGTTCCGGGTTTTTCGCGTTTTGTACACGCCTCCGTGTGTTTCCTATTTTTCACCTCAAAGCAAAAATGCGAGAACTCCTTCGCCGGCCTCTTTTGGACCGACAATTCTCGGCAGAAATTACCAGATGGCTCTGCAACTTTCTGCTTCTCCGCTGGGTCAGTTCAAGGCTTTTCAGCCTTTTCCCTGTCCAAAGCAAGCTCTACTAATATACAACAAGGTCCCGCAGCATGCAAGCACTTTTTCAAAGAAAATCAAAAAATTTTTCAAAAAATTTTAACCCCCCGAAAGCCCCTATTTTCAAGCCTTCGGGGGTTTATGCATCCATCGTATAATCGCGAAATCGCGACAACTTGTCCGGGTGTTTCTTATCTTTCTACAGATAGGGGGTCACCTGCCGGTGACCCCACCATATTTGGTATTCTATCCGTTTTCCGCCGTCTCCGCTTCCGGGACCTCCGGCTTGATGATGCCCATATCGTAGCGGTCCAGCAGCGAAGAAACGTACGAAAAGACGTTTTCGGGTGTTTCTCCCTCCTCCGCGCGCGCTTCACAGACGATACGCAGGTCTTCCGCAGTCAGTTCCATGGCTATGGCGCGCATCCCGCTGTCCGAACCTTTCGCAAGATATCTCCGGAAGAATTCCAGCGTCTCCGACACGTCCTCGCTGTTGAAGGCGATCTGCGACAGGAAAGCCGTCAGGGTATCGAGCGGGTCCTCCCCGCCCTCCGCGTACACTTCCAGGCTCTTGCCCTTGGCGCGGCACGAAAGCGGCTGCCCCGTACGCATGCGGAAATCCTCCACGCTTTCGCGGATCTGCTGGTAGCCGCCCGCCACCAGGATGGCGGACGCGGCAGTACCGCCCTCCTCCATGCGCACGCTGCGCAGCGTGACGCCTTTGGCTTTCGGCAGCACTTTCGTCAGTTTTCTTGCAAGTTCGAATCTAATATCCATCGATCACTCGGCAGACGGCGGGGTCGATCAGGGCCTTGACGTCTTCCAGCGCCTGCTGCGCGCGGCTCAGGTGGCCGCTGTTTGCCAGCTCGGGGTTGGAAGCGAGATCCTTATCCAACGGAATGATGTAATACTCGACGTGGCCGTTCTTCTTGTACTTCTCCACCCAGGTGGGCAGACACTGCATCTGCAGGTTCGCGATCTCCCCGGTCTCGGTGTCGTAATCGAAATCCACCCACGCGATCATGCCCTGCTCCGTAAAGCGGGCCTTCGCGGGGATGTAGTCGCTCATGGTCTCCACGCGCTGGTTGGACACGAGGTTGCCCATGGAATAGAACACGGGCACCTTCTTGATCCAGTACGTGGGCTTCGGTTCCTCGGGTTTCGGCTCGGGTTCGGGTTCCGGCTCCTCTTCCTTGATGAGGCCGAAGTGCTTTCTGACCCGGATGATCCACGGATCCTTCTCTTCCTCTTCCACGACGGGTTCCGGTTCGGGTTCGGGTTCCGGTTCGGGGTAGTCGATCTGATACTCGAAGCACTCCACGCCCTGCAGCAGATGCGGATGGGACGCGAAGATCATGTCCGCGCCGGCGTCCGCCGCGAACTTCGCCATGTTGTGCTCACCCGAATTGAATTCCCGCTGGTACTCGTTGCCCCAGTGGAAGTACGCGATGACCAGGTCCGCGCCTCTGTCGCGGCAGCCTTTGATCTCGTTCGCGATCGCGATGCGGTCCGCCTCCACGGCGTACGCAAGGCCGGACTCGCAGCGGTACGAATTGATGAAGTCGATGCCGCCATCCCAGATGGGATTGCCGTTGATCAGGCGCTTGCCCGTGGTCGTCGTCTCGTACGTGTAGGCCACGATTCCGATCTTGACGCCGTTCACCTCCACGATGGGGGAACGCGGTTCATCCGTCGTCAGGCGGGCGCCTGCCACGGTCATACCTTCGCTGCGCAGAAGTTCCACGGTGCGCATGACCCCGGTCTTTCCGGTGTCGATCATGTGGTTGTTCGCGAACCACGCCACGTCGAACCCCGCCTGTCTGACGGCAGTCGCGAGGGAGTCGGGCGAATTGAAGATGGGATACCCCACGTAATTCCCGTCGCCCTTGAACGTGGTCTCCAGATTGCACAGCGCGAGGTCGGCGTCCTGGATGTACTTTTTGATGTACGTGTAGTTGCCGCTGAAGTCGTACTGTCCCGTGGATGAGTTATAGGCGGACTGGAACTGCGCCGGATGGCACATGACGTCGCCGACCGCCCGGATGGACAGATGGACCGGTTCGGGAGCGGGCTCCTCGATCGGGTCCACATCGAAGATCTCCGGTTCCGCCTTGGCCGGAAGCGGCCAGAACAGAATGCCGGCGAAGATGATGCCAAACAGCACCAGGCACGACAGGAACAGCCTGCCGTAATGGATCTTTACCCTTTTCTTTTTTCTCGTATGTCTTCCCATACCCTGTTATACAGACGTCCTTAGAACTGATACTGGTTGATCGCTTCGACAGCCGTGACTTCCGGGAAGTTTTCCTTCAGGAATGCTTCGATGCCGTTCTTGACCGTCATCTGGGCGTGCGGGCAGCCCGCGCAGTGGCCTTCCAGCTGCACCTTGACGACACCGTCTTCGGTGAAGTCGATAAACTGTACGTCTCCCCCGTCTCTCTGCAGGAAGGGGCGGATCTGTTCCAGCGCTTCTTTGATCTGTTCGTTCATTTCAGTCTCCTTTTCTCGTGTTTAATTCGGCGCGACCGTATAGACCACGGCCGAACCGCTGCTTGTGATCACTTCTATGACGACATCCTTGGAAGGATCTCCCTGGGAGTTGATGCTGATGTAGCCAGTCGCTCCCTCGAGATTCCGGATGCTCTTCAACTTGCTCGTCAGGATGACCCCGTCATCCGTATCTTCCGAAAGGCGTATGCCTTCCAGCGCCATCAGGTAGGCGTCGAAGCCCAGGGCGCAGTTCTCGGACGGCGCTTCGTCTCCGTATTTTTCGGCGTAGGCCTTCTTGAACACGTCCGTCATGGGGGTCACGGAAGAGGCCGCGTCGAATCCTTTGACGTAGGTGACCCCGTTCAGGAACGTCACGTCTCCGTCTTCGATGTTCGCCCTGGCCGTCTCCTGCAGGTCCTCCCACTTGGCGCAGCCGATCCAGCGCAGACCCATGGGCGCCGCCTGGTACAGTACTTTATACCCCACGGACGAGGCACAGGGGAAGAACACCGCTTTGAAACCCGTCGCGCCGACGCGCTTCAGATAGACGGAGAAATCCTCCGTGCCTTCCGGGTATTCCAGAACGGTCACGGTGCCCGTTCCTGCGGTCAGACGCTCCATGCGCTGGCGGAACTGCTCGATCATGGTGTCCGCGTAGTCGTCGCCCGCCTGCTTGAAGCACACGGCGTCGTTCTGGCGCAGATAATCGTGCACGTAATGCGCCGCGCTGATGCCCTGGAACGCGTCCACGAAGCACACGCGGAAATAGAACTCGTTCGTCTGCGTGACGATGGGATTCTTGATGGAGATGCCGATGGCCGGCACGTCCGCTGCGGCAAAGATGTCGCTCGCCGCCAGGGAGAGCGTGCTCTTGTAGCTGCCCAGCACCAGCCGCACGCCGTCGTCCACCAACAGCTGCGCGGCCGTCTTGGCCATCTCCACGTCGGACTGGTTATCCGCGTAGACGAGCGATACGCCCTTGCCCATGACCTCCGGGTACAGCTCGTGCGCCAGCTCGATACCTTTGATCTCTTCGGCAGCATCTGCCGCGTCCGCGCCGGTCAGGGGTTCGAACACGCCGATCGATATGACTTCCTGTTCCTTATCCTTTTCGAAAAAAGCCTTGTGGAAGTTTTTGTAGGTGGTGCAGCCCGTCAGGGAAAGCCCCAGGATCAGGGCAGCCAGCAGGGCGAAGCACCGCTTCCTTCTATTCTTCACTATCGATATATACCTTTTCCATGTCCGGGCTGATGGTCGCGCCGACGATCGTCGCGTAGCACATGTCGAACTCCAGCACGTCGCCGGGCTTGAGATCTCTCTCGCAGTCCTCGATGTCCACGATCAGGTGGTCGGAAGAACCGCCCAGCACCTCGACGCCCTTCAGGCGGGGGCGCAGCTTCTCCACGGTCCCGACATCCGCGCGGCCCACGGCCAGCAGCGCTCGCTTGCGCATGCCGCGGTCTTCGAACGTGGGCACGTCGCCGAAGCAGTCGATGCAGAGCTTGCCCTGCGGATGGCTGGCCTTCGTGCGGACTTCCAGCACCTGCGCCTTCAGCGTAAAGGCGTCGCAGTACAGGTAATCCATGTCTTCGATGCCCCACACGTAGGGCAGGTCGTACGCGAGCGCCACGCCTTCGCCGATGCGCACGTGGTTGATCCCGGCAGGGATCGTGTCCCAGTGCACGAGGGAGAACGTGCTCGTCGCGCCGCCGGAGATGATCTCCAGGGGACGGCCGATGCGCTCCTCGATGCGCCTTGCGATCGCGATCAGGTCGGTCATTTTGTCGGGAGTCGGCTGGATGGCGCCGTAGCAGCCGAGGTTCACGCCGATGCCCGCCAGATGCAGGTTGTGCAGCGAACGGTCCACGAACACACAGGCGTCCACCATCTCGTCCTTGTCCCAGAAGCCTTCGCGCAGGTCTCCCAGGTCCGCCATAACGATCACCTTGTGGACGACGTCCTGCTTCTCGCACTCGCGGTTCAGGGCCTTCATGACGTCCAGATCGCTCTCGAGCGAATAGTCGGCCAGTTCGGCCACCTCCGCAAGCTCGCACATCTGCGGCACGCGCAGCAGCAGGAACTCCGTCTCGATGCCGGCCTCCTTCATGGAGCGGATCTGCGACAGGCGGCTCGTGCCGATCTGTTTGGCACCGCCGTCCAGATACGTCTGCACGATCTTCGGGTCTGCCCAGTAGCACTTGACGACGCCGCACACGTCGATGCCGTCTCGGCTGCAGCGTTTCACGACTTCCCGCGCGTTGTGGCGCAGTTTGCCCAGGTCGATTTCCAGTTGCGGATACATCGTTACCACCTCTTGATCTTTTGCGTCGTAGTTTTCGCGAATTCGGTGTCCCTGATCGTAAAGCGCTTGACCCGCTTGTACAGGGGCATCATGTCGTTGCAGGCGTCGATCTCCTTCTTGATGAGGGCGTGCAGCGCCTCTCCTTCGGGATTGCCGGCCTCCTGCAGGGCTGCCGGGTCACAGTAGATTTCCGCCGTGACCGCCAGGTCCTTATCGCCGTCGTCCTCGCCCCGGACGACGACTTCCTTGATGAAGCGGCTCTTCATCAGGTAATATTCCACTTCTTCGGGGAAGACGTTCTTGCCGTTCTTCGTGACGATGACGTTCTTCTTGCGGCCCGTGATGTACACATAGCCGTCCCGGTCGATATAGCCGTAATCGCCGGTGTGCAGCCAGCCGTCGGCGCTCAGCACTTTGGCTGTCTCCTCCTCGTCTTTATAGTATCCCAGCATGACCGCCGGGCTCCTGCATACGATCTCGCCGATGCCGTCGCTGTCCGGATCGTCGATGAAGACTTCCGTGCCCGGCAGAGGCAGGCCCACGGACGCGGGCTTGCAGGCGTAATCCGGGTTGAGGCAGATGATCGGAGAGCATTCCGTCATGCCGTAGCCCTGCACCATGTTGATGCCCATGGAGATGTAGTTGCGGATGACGTTCGGGTCGGACGCCGCGCCGCCCACGATGAACAGCTTGATGCTGCCGCCCATGGCGCTGTGCACGTCCTTGAACAGCCTTGCTGCCTTCTTCATCACCTTGCGGTCGATGAGCGACAGCGCGTTGACCATCTTGATGGCCTTGCGCATCTTGTCGGCCTTGCCGGACTTCTCCGCCTGCTTCCAGATCTTGCTGTGCATGTTCTCGAAGATCAGGGGCACCGCGATCAGGTACGTCACCTTCGCCTGCTCCATGTTCTTCGTGATGTATTTTAAACCTTCGCAGAACGCGACCGTGCCGCCCTGGTGCAGGGACCCGAGCACGTCCGCGGTGAATTCGAAGGTGTGGTGCATCGGAAGGATGGACAGGGTCACCTTGCGGTCGTGGAAGCGGTCCAGCTCCACGTACTGGTACAGCGCGCTCACGTCGTACGCCAGATTGCGGTGGCAGAGCATGACGCCCTTCGCGAGGCCCGTCGTGCCCGACGTGAAGATGAGCGTGCAGAACGCGTCCGGATCGATGGGCAGCTGCGCGTAATTGTCCGTACCGAGCGAACGCAGGGCTTCGCCGCGGTTGCGCAGCGCGCTGAACGACAGGACGCCGTCCTCGTCTTCGGGCAGGTCCATGCAGATGCGCGTGACCCCTTCCAGACCTTCGAGGGCGTTCTTCACCTTCTCGCCGACCTTCGCGGAGTAGACGATGGCCGAGATGTCGGCCCGTCCCGCCAGCGCGGCGATCTCCTGCACGGGCAGTTCCTTGTCGAGGGGCACGATGACCCCGAGGCCGCAGGCGACCGCGAAATACGTGACGATCCACTCGTAGCGGTTCTCGCCGATCACTGCGATGTGCTTGCCCTGATAGCCGTCCGCCAGCAGCGCGCTGCCGACGCTGTACACGTCTTCGCGGAAGCGCGCGAACGAGACGGGAAGGTACTCTCCTCCCACTTTTTCTTTATAAAGATAGGCCGCTCCGGAGCCGTACTGCGATGCCGCATAGTTCAGCAGGTCCCGGAGATCTGTAACTTTTCTGAGCATACCAAAATCTCCTGTCATATCTCTACAGTAAAGCACATTGTATCACATTTCGGCAAAACATAAAAGACCCGAAGGCTTTCGCCTTCGGGCCTAAATGAGTTCAGTTGGGAGAAGTCCTATTCGGTCTTCTGTTCGGGCTCTGCCGCGGGAGCGGGAGCCGCAGGTCTCGTGATCTCGGAGGGCTTGACGATGGGTTCGCCTTCCTCGGGTTTCGGAGCGACCTTGACGATGGGCTTTGCGCCGGGGCGCGGTACGACCGTGATGATCTTGCGCGGGCAGGCCTTGGCGCACATGCCGCAGTTCTTGCACTTCTCGGGATCGATCTTCGCAAGATTGTCCACGACGTGGATGGCGTCGAACTTACAGGTCTTTTCGCACATCTTGCAGCCGATGCAGCCGACTTTGCACGCCTTCGTGACGAACTTGCCCATATCCTTGCTGGAGCAGTCGACCGTTACGCGGCTTGCCTTGGGCAGGATGTCGATGATCTTCTGCGGGCAGGTATTGGCGCAGGCGCCGCACGCGACGCACTTGTCGCGGTCGACTCTCGCAACGCCGTCTTCCACATGGATGGCGTCGAATTTGCAGGCCTTGACGCAGTCGCCGAGACCGATGCAGCCGAACTTGCAGACGCCGGGACCTCCGAAGAAGCCCTTGACGGCTGCGCAGGACTTGTAGCCCTGATAGTCCATTTCGGTGGACGTGTTGTCGCACGTGCCGGAGCACATGACTTTCGCGACTCTTTCTTCGGTCGCGCCGGCTTCGACGCCGAGGACTGCCGCAATGCCTGCGGCAGCGGAAGCACCGCCGGGAACGCACTTATTGGGTGCGATGGAATGATCTTTGGCCAGAGCCGCAGCGTAATCGTCGCAGCCTACGTATCCGCAGGCGCCGCAGTTTGCGCCGGGCAGGCATTCGCGGATCTTCACCTGGGTCTCATCCACGGGCACCGCGAAGATCTTCGCGGCGATGGTGAGCAGAACGCCCGCGATCAGGCCTGTGACAACGGTCAGCAGGACAGGAGTTACAAAAGCACTTGGATTCATACTGTAACCTCCTTTACATGCCGAAGATGTTGTCGATCATGCCGGAGAATCCCATGAAGGAAACGCTCAGGATGGAAGCGGCAACCAGAGTGGAAGCGATGCCCTTGAAGCATTCCGGATAGTCGTTGTCTTCGATCTTGCTGCGCACGCCTGCGAACAGGAACATGGCGAGCAGGAAGCCGACGCCGGAACCGAACGCGTTCATGACGGACTGGATGAAGGTGTAGCCTTCGTCGATATTCAGAACGCAGACGCCCAGAACAGCGCAGTTGGTGGTGATCAGCGGCAGGTAGATGCCCAGAGCCTTATGCAGGCCCGGCAGAGACTTCTTCATGAAGGTCTCGATGAGCTGTACCAGTGCGGCGATGACCAGGATGAACACGGTGGTCTGCATGTAGCCGATGCCGTTCGGGTCCAGCAGCAGGTGCTGGATGGGCCAGGTCGCGGCGGTAGCCAGGACCATGACGAAGATAACGGCGATGGACATGCCGACGGCAGAGTCCAGTTTCTTGGAAACGCCCAGGAACGGGCAGATGCCCAGGAAGCGGACCAGAACGTAGTTATTGGCAAGGACAGCTGCCATGATGATCATTAACATTTCTTTCATGATTAGCAACCTCCTTCCTCAGCGGCCGGGCAGCCATCGGCATTGCCGCAGCCCAGACACTTGTTTTCCTTCTGCTTCTTTTCTCTCTTGCCCTTGGTCAGCTTGTTCAGAGCCGCGATGATGCAGCCGAAGGTGAAGAAGCCGCCCGGAGCCAGCACGAAGATGGACATCGGGCTGAAGAGATTCGCGGTGACCACGTGGCCGAACAGGGTCCCGGCGCCCAGAAGTTCGCGGATGCAGGCCATGATCGTCAGCGCGCAGGTGTAGCCCAGGCCCATGCCCAGACCGTCCAGCGTGGAGTCGATGACGCTGTTCTTGTTGGCGAACGCTTCCGCACGGCCGAGGATGATGCAGTTGACCACGATCAGGGGCACGTACAGGCCCAGAGACTTGTTCAGCTCGGGCAGGTAAGCCTGCAGCAGCAGCTGCAGCACCGTAACGAAGGTGGAGATGACCACGATGTAGCACGGGATACGCACCTTATCGGGGATGATCTTCTTCAGCGCGGAGATGAAGATGTTGGAGAAGGTCAGAACGAACGTGACGCACAGACCCATGCCGATGCCGTTGGAGCCCTGCGTGGAGACCGCCAGCGTGGGGCAGGTGCCCAGAACGAGGACCAGGATCGGGTTCTCCTTGATAAATCCGTTTGTGAAGATACTGAGTTTGCTCTTTTTGTTATCCATTAGAAGCTCCCTCCGATCTGTTCAAACTGGGCGAGCGCAGCGCTGACCGCGTTGAACACTGCCTTGGAGGAATAACTTGCGCCGGTCACAGGAGCAACGTAGGTGCCTTCCGTGGACGTCTTGTCCATGGTGATCTTACCGCTGATGCCCTGGAATTTGCCCGTATGGTCGGGCAGCGTGGTCTTGGAACCCAGGCCCGGAGTCTCGTTGGAGGCATCCGTGACCTTGATGTTCTGGATGACGCCGTCCGCGTCCATACCGGTCATGACGGTAACGGGGCCGCCGAATCCCTTGAACGTGGCGGTCACGACGTAGCCTGCGCCGTTGTCGGCTTTGTAGACTTCGGTGACGCCGTCCACGAGATCCATATCCAGCTGCGTGAAGCCGTCCGCTTCGGGCAGGACTTCCGCTCTGGATTCGTTCGCCATCTTAACGGCGAGGTCGTCGATAATGGGCTTCGTGATCTGATAGGTCGCGGCCAGCAGCATGGAAGCTACGAGGCAGATGCAGACCAGAACGATGCTCGGAGCCAGCATGTCTTTCTTTTCAGACATTACTTCTTCACCGCCTTTCTGTCTACGCCGTTGATGTGCGTTCTCGTCCAGCGATCGATGTGCGGGGTGAGGATGTTCATCAGCAGGATGGCGAACGATACGCCCTCGGGATAGGACCCGAAGATGCGGATGAGCATGGTCAGAACGCCGCAGCCGATGCCGAAGATGATCTTACCCTTGCCGGTGATCGGGGACGTTACGTAGTCGGTCGCCATGAAGATGGAACCGAGCATCGCGCCGCCGGCGAAGATGTGGAAGATGGGATCCTGATGCATCAGGACCGCCATGACGACCATGGAGCCGAGGAACGCAGCGGGGATGTGCCAGGTGATGACCTTTCTCCAGAGCAGGTAGCAGCCGCCGATCAGCAGAGCGATCGCGGAGATCTCGCCCATGGAGCCGTTGATGGTCCCGAGGAACATGTCGAGGTTGGAGGGAACCGCCTTGCCTGCGGCAAGCAGTCCCAGCGGGGTCGCGCCGGTGACCGCGTCGGCAGCATTCTCGCGGATGACAGAGCTCATCCGGGAGGTGACGGCCCAGTTGGTCATCGGGGTCGCGAAACCGATGAACAGGACGATACGTCCTACGATCGCGGGGTTCGCGAAGTTTTCGCCCAGGCCGCCGAACAGCTGCTTGACGACGACGATCGCCACGAAGCAGCCGATGATGGCCATCCAGATCGGCAGGGTGACGGGCAGGTTGAAGGCGAGGATGACGCCGGTAACGACTGCGGACCAGTCACCGATGGTCTGGGGTCTGTTCAGGAGCTTTCTGGTGCCGCCTTCAAAGATGACGCAGGCGGCCGCGCAGACGGCGGTCATGATGAGCGCCCTCGCGCCGAATACGTAGATGGAGACCAGAAGCGCCGGGCAGAGAGCGATCACGACATCTCTCATGATGCTCTTGGTATCGACCGGGTTATTTACGTGAGGAGCGGAGGATACGATCAGATTTGTGTGCTGAGTGCTCATTTACTTGTCTCCTCCTTCCTTCTTTTCTTCTTCTGCAGCTTTCGCGGCTGCTTCCGCTTCGGCCTTGGCCTTCGCGGCTTCGGCTTCCGCCTTGGCCTTTTCGGCGGCCTTTCTGTCTTCGCCCATGACCCAGGTCTTCGCGAGCTTGATCTCGAAGCTCAGCTGCTTTCTGGCCGGGCAGGAATACGTGCAGCATCCGCACTCCATGCAGGTGGTGACGTCGTATTCTCTCAGGGTGTCGATGTCCTGGCGCTCCCAGGCCTTCGCGAGCTTGGTGGGCATCAGGTTCATCGGGCAGCCTCTTACGCAGCGGCCGCAGCTGATGCACGCGGAATCGGGCAGCTGGGTGCCTGCGGTCTCGTCGAAGCACAGGATCGCGGAGTTGCCCTTGATGCAGCCGTATTCGTCCTTGGGGATGGCACGGCCCATCATCGGTCCGCCGAGGATGATCTTCTTGACTTCGGCCTTCGTTCCGCCGCAGAATTCGATGATGTCGCACAGCGGGGTGCCGAGGGGCACTTCGACGTTCTTCGGGTCAGCGATGGCGTTGCCGTCGACGGTCATGGCCTTGGATACCAGAGGCATGCCGGTGGCCAGGTACTGCTGCATCTTGAGGACGGACGTGACGTTGGACACGATGCATCCGACGTCTGCGGGCAGCTTGCCTGCGATGAGGTGGCGGCCGGTCGTCTCATAGATGATGACGCGCTCTGCGCCCTGCGGATAGACCTGGCGCAGCTCCGCGACGGAGATGTTCTTCTCGTCCTTTAAGAGGTCCTTGAAGAGCTTGATCGCGTCGGGCTTGTTCGTTTCGATGCCGATGAAGGCTCTTTCGATCTCCAGCCAGGACAGGACAGCCTTGACGCCGTCGATGATCTCCTGGGCATGCGTGAGCATGTTCTGGTGGTCGACTGTGATGTAGGGCTCGCATTCGGCGCCGTTCACGATGAAGGTATCCACCTTTGCGGGGGGCTTGACGTTGAACTTGACGCTCATGGGGAACGTAGCGCCGCCGAGGCCTACCACGCCGGATTCGCGGACAGCCTTGATGAAGCTGGCCTTATCCGTGATGACGGGGGGCACGACAGTCTCTGCGATCTCCTGCTTGCCGTCGGGCACGATCTCGATGATGGTATCGACTCTGCCCATCTGAGACATGGCCTTGTTGATGGCCGTGACGTCGCCGGATACGCTGCTGTGGATGGGCGCGCATACGAAGGCTTCGCTGTCTCCGATCTTC
>JAFZRG010000092.1 GCA_017619985.1 Bacillota bacterium
CCCCACGGAAAACCAACGCTTCGGATCGTCCGGGCTGGGCAGGTATTCCCAGTCGATGTAGCCCCATTCTGTTTCCTGTCTCATGGAAAGTCCTCCTGTCTTGCTTTATTGTATCATGGATACTCCGGATTATGGTAAAATATGAACGGAGGAAATATACCATGAAGTACAATGTTCGCGCCGCCACCATGGCGGATGTGCCTCGGCTGCGGGAGATCGAAATGGCGGCGATGCCGCACTCCAAATGGTATTCAACGGAATGCGCGCCGCTGTTTATCGAGCAGAAAGGGCAGCAGGGAGAGATGATCGTGGCGGACTTGCCGGATCTTCCCGGCGGTGACCCGAATAAGACCATCGGCATGGGCCAGTATTCCGTGATGCCGGACGGCTCCGGCTGGCTCGAATGCCTGCGCATCCTGCCGGAATACCAGCGCACCGGCGCCGGGCGGCAGATCTACGAACGGTATCAGCAGCTCTGGAACGAAACGGACGCGCCGCACGTGGCGATGTTTACCGGCAGGAAAAACGTGGCCAGCAAAGCGTTGTCGGAAGTTTACGGGTTCGAATATACCGGCGCTTATGATGAATACAGCCTGCCTTTGGACGGGCTGGACGCAGTGTGCCCGGAGGGGTTTGAAAGGGTCACGGATCTTGAAACGGTCGCGGAAACGCTGGACGCGCGCGAAGGCGTGGGCGATCACATCGCGTTCAACCGCACGTACCTGCACTATACGGAACCAATTTACCGCTGGCTGATCGAACGCGGTATGGTCTGGTCCGACGGAGATAACCTGCTGGTGCTGGGTGCCCGCATGCTCGAGGAGCGCGGCTGGTATCTGGCGTTCTGGAAAGGGGATCTCGATACCTGTCTCGATTTTGCCATCGCCAAGACGAAGGAAGCAGGCCTCCCTGCGCTGACGGTGAATTTCCCGCCGGAACGGGAAGACCTGGTTGCGTACTTTGAAGGCAAAGGGTTCCACTACGTCTATTCCAACATCGTGATGGAACTGAAAAGGCGATAAGATCCGTCAAAAAACGATCAAAATCGAAGATAGGCCCGTCCGGCCCCGGTGCGTATGATATAGGCGTACAGAGGCAGACGGGCTGTTTTGATTCTTTGATGAATCTATCGAAATTAATAAAAATTATTGATGGATCATATCAAAACAAAGAAAACACAATGTGTGCTCAAAAAGTGGTAAAGCGGACGAAAGGCTATATAATAATACTGTAAGATCCGTTCGATTCAATTTGCAGTCAGTAAAGGAGATGCAAGATGGAATATAAGACCGACATTCAGATCGCACAGGAATGCGAAAAGAAAAAGATCACCGAGATCGCCAAAGTGGCGGGCGTGGACGAAAAGTACCTGGAGCAGTACGGCAACTATAAGGCCAAGGTGGACTACCAGCTGCTGAGAGATAAGGCCGATAAACCCGACGGCAAGCTGATCCTGGTCACAGCGATCACCCCGACTCCGGCCGGCGAAGGCAAGACGACCACGTCCGTGGGCCTGACCGACGGTCTGAGAAAGATCGGCAAGAACGCCATCGTAGCGCTCAGAGAGCCTTCCCTGGGACCCGTGTTCGGCGTCAAGGGCGGCGCGGCAGGCGGCGGCTACGCGCAGGTCGTTCCCATGGAGGACATCAACCTGCACTTCACCGGCGACTTCCACGCGATCGGCGCAGCCAACAACCTGCTGGCTGCCATGCTCGACAACCACATCCAGCAGGGCAACGTGCTGGGCATCGATCCGAGACGGATCACGTGGAGAAGAGCGGTCGACATGAACGACAGACAGCTGCGCAACATCGTCGGCGGCCTCGGCGGCAGAGCGAACGGCACGCCCAGAGAAGACGGCTTCGACATCACCGTGGCTTCCGAAGTCATGGCGGTGCTGTGCCTGGCATCCGACATCACGGATCTGAAGGCGAGACTCGGCCGCATCATCGTCGGCTATACGTATAAGAATGAACCGGTCACCGCGCACGACCTGAAGGCGGAAGGCGCCATGGCAGCGTTGCTGAAGGACGCCCTCAAGCCTAACCTCGTGCAGACGCTCGAAGGCACTCCGGCCTTCATCCACGGCGGACCGTTCGCCAACATCGCACACGGCTGCAACTCCATCACCGCCACGAGAATGGCCCTGAAGCTGGGCGATTACGTCGTGACCGAGGCAGGCTTCGCCGCGGATCTGGGCGCCGAGAAGTTCCTCGACATCAAGTGCCGCATGGCGGGTCTCAAGCCGAGCGCAGTCGTCGTCGTCGCGACCGTACGCGCGCTGAAGTATCACGGCGGTGTGCCTAAGGCAGAGCTGAACAGCGAGAACCTCGAAGCGCTCGAAAAGGGCCTGCCCAATCTGCTGCAGCACGTGGAGAACATCACGAAGGTCTACAAGCTGCCCTGCGTCGTCGCGATCAACGCGTTCCCGACCGATACGAAGGCCGAACTCGACATGGTCGAGGCGAAGTGCAAGGAGCTGGGCGTCAACGTCGCGCTGTCCGAAGTCTGGGCCAAAGGCGGCGAAGGCGGCAAGGCGCTGGCGGAAGAAGTCGTGCGGCTGTGCGAACTGCCCAACGATTTCAGCTACTCCTACGAGCTGGACGGCAGCATCGAGGAGAAGCTCGAAGCCATCTGCAAGCGCATCTACCACGCGGACGGCGTGATGCTCACCGAAAACGCCAAGAAGCAGGCCAAGCAGCTGACCGAACTCGGCTTCGCCGGCTATCCGATCTGCATGGCAAAGACGCAATACTCCTTCTCCGATGACCCGGCCAAGCTCGGCGCGCCGAAGGACTTCACCGTGACCGTGCGCAATCTGAAGGTCTCTGCAGGCGCAGGCTTCATCGTGGCCCTGACCGGCGAGATCATGACCATGCCCGGCCTGCCCAAGGTGCCGGCTGCGGAGAAGATCGACGTGGACGAGAACGGCGTCATTTCCGGACTGTTCTAAGAATATCGCGCGGGTCCTGTCGCAGGGCACCTTCCGGCATCCTCTCGCTACTGCTCGAGGCGCCGGCACTTCCCTCGCGCCACCCGCGCTTTTTCTATAAAGGAGAAAAGATATGGATTCTTTATACAAACTCACCTGCGAAGACTTCAGCAAGGAACTGTTCTCCAAGGCCCCGGTGCCCGGCGGCGGCGGAGCGGCGGCGTACATCGGCGCGCTGGGCGTCTCCCTAGGCGCCATGGCGGTCAACCTCACTCGCGGCAAGAAGAAGTTCCTGGCCTTCGAACCCGAATACGAGCAGATGCTGACTGACGCAGAGCTGTACCGCAAGAGACTGCTGCAGCTCATCGACAAGGACGCGGCGGCGTTCGAACCTCTGTCCAAGGCGTACTCCATGCCCAAGGACGACCCGGCTTACGCCGAGACGATGAGAAGGGTCACGATCGAGGCGACGAAAGCGCCGCTGGAAATGATGCGCTACTGCGCGCTGTCCATCGACCTGATCGCCCGCATCCTGGAAAAGTGCAGCAAGCTGATGATCTCGGACGTCGGCTGCGGCGCGCTGGCGGCAAAGGCTGGTCTGGAGTGCGCGTCCCTGAACGTGTTCGTGAACACGCGTACGCTGAAGGAAGACGAAGAAGCGCAGAAAATGGCCGCCGAAGCAAAGGAACTGCTGGAGGAATATGGCCCCAAGGCACAGGAAGTCGCAGACGAAGTTTTTGCCAGACTGATGGCATAGGAGAACGAAAATGGCAGAAGTACTGAAAGGCATGCCGGTGGCAAAGGCCATCAGCGAAGAACTGAAAGCGAGAAGCGAAGCGCTGCAGGCGAAGGGCGTCGTGCCCACGCTGGCGATCTTCCGGGTCGGCGAAAGAGACGACGACCTCAGTTATGAAAGAGGCGCCATGAAGCGCGCGGAACAGACCGGCGTTGCAGTCAAGAACGTCGTGCTGCCTGCGGACGTGGACAGCGAGACTTTCTTTAAAGCGCTCGACGGG
>JAFZRG010000093.1 GCA_017619985.1 Bacillota bacterium
CCGGACAGGGCCTTCGGCTTGCGGTTCAGGTAAGGCGTGATGCCCAGGATCTCCGCGGCCTCATCGACCATCCTGTTCATCTCCTCTTTCGGGACCTTTCTCAGTTCGAGCGGGAACTCCAGGTTCTGGCGAACTGTCATGTGCGGGTACAGGGCGTAGTTCTGGAAGACCATGGCGATGTCGCGGTCTTTGGGAGCCACGTCGTTCACCAGCTTGTCGTCGATGTAAAACTCGCCTCTGGTGATGTCCTCGAGCCCGGCGATCATCCGCAGGGTCGTAGACTTGCCGCAGCCGGAAGGACCGACAAGGACGATGAATTCCTTGTCCGCGACCTCGAGGTTGAAATCGTCTACCGCGACGACGCCTTCGTCAGTCACCTTGAGATGATAAGTCCTGTGCTCGGGCTCGTCACCCTTCTTCTTTCTCTTTTTCTTCTCCTTGTCCTCATCTCTCATCGGATAGATCTTCTGGACATGTCGTAAGCTTAGTGTGGCCATAGTCGTCTCTCCTGTCACTTATTTCCGCGGGGGTGCGATACTCTCGCCGTCAACGAATTCATAGGGTATTTTTTCATGGACCGCCGGGCTTGCGTAGCTGATCCGGAGCAGCAGGTCGTCCACGCTCTTGCGGACCAGCGTCGTGATATCCTGGCGGATGGTAGCCAGTCTGGGGTTGGAGAATTTTACGTAATTGATGCCGTTGAAGCCCATCACGGAGATGTCTTCGGGAACGCTCAGGCCCATATCCTTGAAGGCCCTCATTGCCCCCATCGCCACCGCGTCCGTGATCGCGAACACGGCGGTCAGGTCCGGGGACCGCTCCAGCAGCTTTTTCGCGGCCCTGTAGCCGCTCTCCGGCGATACGGTACACAGTTCGAAATCCTTATCGAAATCGAACGCGATGCCGTGCTTTTTCAGTTCTTTCACGATGCCTCGGATCCGCAGCGTGTTGTAGTCGTTTTTATGCTCTTCGTCGTCCTCGGAAAAGCTTCCGCCCAGGACGCCGATCCTGCGGTGACCCTTTTCGAGCAGCTTGCTGACCGCGTAGCCCGCTGCCTCTTCGTCGTCGACCGTAAAGCTCGAAAGGTTGTCGAAACCCAGCTTCTCTGCATCGACCGTAACAAGCGTGCACGGCACGGGGATCTGCGAAAAACCTTTCCGGAAGTTATAGGAACTGCCTCCGACGAAGATGATCCCCTTCGGCTTTACATTCTGTCCGATCTGGATGGCCGTCGCGACTTCGTCGTCGGTCTCGCCGATGAACTGCACATTGATGCTCTCGCCGTGCTCCCGCATCCGCATCTGGATCTCCTCCAGGATGTACGCGAGGAACGTGCTGCGGTTGCCCCTCAGGATCACCGTCACTTCCGATGAGATGGTCTGCTTCAGCATCCTGGCATTCGTGTTTGGCTGATAATTGTATTTCCGTATAGCCTCCTCGACGGCCTGCCGCGCTTTTTCGCTGACGTCCGTCCGGTTATTGAGCACCCGCGATACCGTTCCGATGCTGTACCCGGATGCCTGCGCTATATCTTTTATCGTTGCCATGACTTCGCCTTCTTTTGTCTGCTGTATCTGGAACCGTTGCCGTGAACGATACCGTAACCGTTCCCGTTATCGTTTCCAGATACCTATATCATATCCCTTGCGGCTGATTTGTCAATGACCCTTTTCGCATTTTCACAATAAAAGAGCGGCACCATTTCGGGTACCGCTACCATAATAGTATCTGCAGCGATCCTATTTCATCCTCTTCTCAAACCGGAACATGCCGTCCGGGAACTGCTCGTCCATTTGCTCTGCCATATCGGGGTCGTCCGGATCCGGATGGTGGCTGTTGTAGAACTCAACGATATGGAACCCGCAGCGGTTCACGTAGAAATGGATGTTCCTCGTTTCGAAATAAGGCGTGACCGTCTCCCAGACGCTGACCTCCGGGTGGAGCCGCTCGACAGCGCACCAGGCGGCATAGCCGATGCCCTTGCTGTGAACATCGGGAGAAACAAAGAGGATCTCCAGATCGCCGCGATCGCCGTCCACGGTGATGATCACGCCGCCGACCGGCTGGCCGTCCTGCATGATCCGGTAAGCCTCCCCGCCGTCGATAGATGCCTCGATCGTCTCACGGGAGATGATCTCGCCGTCCTCCTCGAAGTGGTCATCCCGGAGGCCGAATTCCTCCAAGGCGCCGTAGTTGAAGGCTTCCTGATTGTCTTTGATAAACTGCTCCCGGTCTGCAGGAACAAGCGGTTTTAATTCGATCATTTTCTGTTATCCTTCCCGTCCGCTTCATTATAGCATAAAAAGACGGCACCCATAGGAGTGCCGTCTTTTCGGTTCTGTGTTGAGCGTACAGATTAACGCTTGGAGAACTGGGAAGCTCTTCTGGCCTTCTTCAGACCGTACTGCCGCAATATTGGATTCCAAACCCCTTGATTTTACTGGGTTTTCGAGGCTTTCCTGATTTGGTGCCCCAACACTTAACTACTTGTTTTTCCTCCTCATATGGAGTGATTCTAGCCTTTAGACCGGTCGCCAGGC
>JAFZRG010000094.1 GCA_017619985.1 Bacillota bacterium
AGGCTCGTCGATCTGCGACAGGGCGTCGCGTTTGGCCTCCATATAGGCCACTTCCATCGCGTTCGATTTCGGCACGATGGACAGATAGATGACCGCCTCGGTCAGGTGCACGCTGCACTCCGGCATGCCGATAAAGTGGCAGGCCTGGTACGCAGCTACGGCCAATTCCAGCGCTCTCGGATCCGCTAGGCCCACATCTTCGCTCGCGAAACGAACGACGCGGCGCGCGATGTACAATGGATCTTCACCCGATTCCAGCATGCGCGCCAGCCAGTAGACGGCCGCATCCGGATCGGAATTTCGCATGGATTTATGCAGGGCGGAGATCAGGTTGTAGTGCTCTTCGCCGGATTTGTCATACAGCAGCGACTTGCGGGACGTGCACTGTTCCAGCACTTCCTTCGTGACCCGCACAGCCTCCGGATGCTCATCAGTCCCGGCAGGTTCACCGTTCAGAACGGCCATCTCCAGCGTGGACAGCGCCGTTCTGGCATCGCCATTCGAAAAACGTGCGATCAGAGGCAATACACCATCTTCCACCTCGACCAGCTGGTTGCCGAATCCCTTCGGACTGTCCAGCGCGCGCTGCAGCAGGGTAAGCATATCCTCTTCCGTCAGCGCCTTCAGCACGAACACCTTGCAGCGCGACAAAAGAGCCCCGTTCACCTCGAACGAGGGATTTTCCGTCGTCGCGCCGATCAGGATGATGGATCCCTTCTCCACGAACGGCAGAAACGCGTCCTGCTGCGCTTTGTTGAAGCGGTGGATCTCATCGACGAACAGGATGGTCTTCTCCCCGAAACGGCGGCGTTCGTCCGCCTCCTTCATCACTTCCTTGATCTCGCGGATGCCGCTCGTGACCGCGGAATAGTTGATGAACTTCGCCTTCGTGTGGTTCGCAATGACCCCCGCAAGCGTCGTCTTTCCCACCCCCGGCGGACCCCAGAAGATCATGGAGGAGACAGCGTCCTGCTCGATGATGCGGCGCAATACCCTGCCCTCGCCGAGAAGATGCTGCTGCCCGACGATCTCATCGATCGTCTGCGGCCGCAGGCGTGCCGGCAAAGGCTGGGGCATGTCGTTTTCGAATAAAGTCAGCTGGTCTTTGTTCATGAAATGTTCCTCGAAATATCGAACAATTGTTCGATATTATCATACCATATTTCGGAGTCAAAGGCAAGATACACCCCATCTTCGCCCAAAGAAAAAGGATAACGGCCGAAGCCGTTATCCGATCAAAAAGCTGTTCTGTTTCAGAGGTCAGCAATTCGCCATCCGGTAGATCTGAACGGCGTCATCCTTGTCCAGGATCCGGAAGCTGCCGATCTTGCGTCTTCCGAAATGCATGCAGCTGCTGGCCAGCTGTTCGATCTCTTCTTCGGTGATCGCACGGCCAAGAAGCTGCGGGATGCTGACCGGCATACCGATGCTCTCGAAATACTGTTCCGTCAGACAGATGCCTGTCAGCGCAGTCTCTTCATAATTCTCGTGGTTCACCGGGACGTTCCAGACCTGCGCAGCGTATTCCACAAAACGCATGATGTCCTTTTTATAAACATACCTTGCCCAGGAACCCCAGACAGCAGCCAGCCCCGCACCGTGAGCGACGTTGAACATGCCGCCAAGCTCGTGCTCAAGCTGGTGTGTCGCCCAGTCCTCCGCTTTTCCGAGTCCGGTCAGGTCGTTATGGGAAAGATTGCTGGCCCACAGGATCTCCGAACGGGCCTGATAATCCTGCGGATCCTTCATGACGAGCCTTCCGTTGTCGATGACGTTCCTCAGGACTGCCACGGCGATCATGTCGCTCATGTGGTTATGTGCTCTCGGCGTAAAGAAACGTTCGAACGTGTGCATCATGATGTCGGTCACGCCGCACGCAGTCTGATACGGAGGCAGCGTGCATGTCAGCTCGGGATTCATGATCGCGAACTTCGGACGGCTGAGCTCATTCTTGTATCCGCGCTTCAGCAGGGTCGTTTCATCCGTTAGAACGCTTGAACTGCTGGTCTCACTGCCTGCGGCTGCGATCGTGACGATGCTTCCGAGGGGAAGCGCGTCTTCAATAGGATACTGGGGACGTCTGTCATAGATCTCCCACACGTCGCCCTGATACTTTACGCCGTAAGCGATCGCTTTGGCAGAGTCGATGACGCTTCCGCCGCCGACGGCAAGGATAAAGTCCAGTCCCTTTTCCTTGCACAGAGCGATCCCTTCTCTGGCCTTGCCGATATGCGGGTTGGGAACGACGCCGCCGAGCATTTCATATTCCAGGCCCGCTTCCGACAGTGACCGCTCCACGCGGTCAAGCAAACCGCTCCTTCTGGCACTCTCCGATCCGTAATGGACGAGGACTTTCTTTCCGCCCCAGGATCTGATTTCCTCACCTACCCCGTTCTCCGTACCGCGGCCGAAGATGACGCGGGTAGACGAATTGAATACAAAATTCTCCATTTTCCCTCCCGTTTCTATTCGAACAATGTGATTTCAACTTTACTTTTTCTGTTTACTGTACATGATCCCGTTTCTTGCAACATGGCTGGCAGGGTATTCATTGAAGAACACGCTGACCTTTTCCGGCAGAACGTCGACTGTCTCAACAGCAGCTTCGGTGATCTTTTTTACAAAAGCTTCTTTCTGCTCCTGTGTCTTTCCTTCCAGAATATTCACAAAAATCGTAGGCATCTTTCTACCCTTTCTTTTCTATGGAAACACTTGGACCCTTTGCAGGATCCAAGTGTTTCAGACGATTTCGTTATAAAAACTAGTACTTATTGCCGATCTCCTGGATCTGCTTGACCAGCTCCTCAACACCCATTTCCTTGCTGTACTTTTCGATGATCGGACCGGCAGCTTCACGGAAGGATTCCACATCGATCTGATCAGCCAGCAGCAGTTCAACACCTAAGCTGGGCAGTTCCTGGATCGCCTTGGCTTCCAGGTCAACAACGAACTGACGCTCATACGCGCAGGCCTCTTTTGCCGCCTGTACGCAGATATCCTGCTGTTCCTTGGTCATCTTGTTCCAGGTGGATTCGCTCATCATGATCAGCATGGGTGCATATACGTGGTTGGTCATGGACATGTACTTCTGTACTTCGTAGACCTTCTGCGTATAAATGGTCTGTACCGGGTTCTCTTCGCCGTCCACGGTACCCTGCTGCAGTGCGGTGTACACTTCCGTCCACGCCATCGGGGTCGGGTCAGCGCCGAGGGATCTCCAGTAATCCAGGTGGCAGGAGATCTCCATGGTTCTGATCTTCAGACCCTTCATATCGTCAGCACAGGTGACAGGGTGCTTGGAATTCGTTTCCTGGCGCCATCCGTTCTCGCCCCAGGCAAGGCCGATGATGCCGCTCTTTTCATGGAACAGATCCAGCAGCTTCTGGCCGATCTCGCCGTCCAGAACTGCGTAAGCATGTTCGGAATTCTTAAACAGATACGGCAGAGAGAACATCTGCAGTTCCGGGCAGAAACCGGTAACGGTGGAACTGTCGGAAAGGGATACGTCTACGGTCCCCATCTGCAGGCCTTCAGCGAGCTCACGGTCGTTGCCCAGCAGTGCGCTCGGATAGACCTCGACGTTCAGGGAACCGCCGGACCGTTCGTTGACCAGTTCCTGGAATTTCAGGCTGGCTGCATGGAACGGGCTGGATTCGTTCAGAACGTGACCGACCTTGATCGTGATCACTTCGCCGCTGGGTTCGGTCTGACCGCCGTCAGCAGGCTGATTGCTGGAGCTGCTGCAGGCAGTCATTGTAGCAAAGACCATCAGCAAGACCATGAGCAGAGAAATAGTTTTCTTCATTTTCTTAGATCCTCTCTTTCTCTTTGTGATTAGATTTTTACTTTTACACCGTATCCGGCTATCATCGCTTTTGCGCGCTCCATCTCCTCCGCACTCGGGGAGTGTGACTGGAACGTATAGCTCCGCCCGATCGTCGGATACTTTGATGCTCCATAGGAATGGTAAGGCAGCAACTGGATCTCCGGGAGCCCGGTCTCTTTCAGAAAACGGCCTGTCGCGGCGAGATTTTCCTCCGAATCGTTGACCCCCGGGATCAGCGGCATCCTGACAAGGATCTCACTTCCGGATTCCTGCAGGTATGCCAGATTGCTCAGAATTAGTTCATTTGTGACACCGGTAAAGCGTTTATGCGCTTCCGCGTCGATCAGTTTTACGTCATAGAAAAAGGTGTCCGTCAGGGAACGGATGCTTTCCAGATCCTCTCTGGAAGCATATCCGCACGTCTCCACGACCGTCGAGATACCTGCTTCCCGGAAACGCAGCAGAGCCTGTTTCAGAAAGGCGGCCTGCATCAGAGGTTCTCCGCCGGAGAACGTGACTCCGCCTTGAGAAGACTCATAAAATGCTTTATCCGCTATCACCTGTTCGAAGACTTCATCGACGGTCATCCACTGTCCGAGCATGGACAGCGCGCCGGCATTGCAATGTTCCACACAGGTCCCGCATGCGATGCAGCGGGATCTGTCGACCGTTGCGGTATCGCCTGTCAGGCGGATCGCCTGCTGTCTGCAGACTGCCTCACAGGTTCCGCAGCGGATGCAGCGCATGGTCTTTATCGACAGTTCTTCACACCGGTTCTGCGATTCCGGATTTGAACACCACAGACAGTGCAGCGGACATCCTTTCATGAATACGATCGTCCGGATCCCGTTGCCGTCGTGGAGGGAAAACCTCTGAAGATTGAATACAAGCCCACGATCCCGGTCGGATGTTCTGCTGTTCTCCATAGGATTCGCCTTTCGTGCTTACAATTCCTGCTGCGTACGGTTGATGATGTCGTCCTGCATCTTGCGGTCCAGATCCACGAAATTGGCACTGTAACCGGCAACGCGTACGATCAGATCTCTGTGGCTCTCAGGGTCTTCCTGAGCCGCCAGCAGCTCTTCGCGCGATACGACGTTGAACTGCACGTGCATCAGCTTTAAGTTCATAAATGTCCGGATCAGGGAGACGAGTTTCAGCATGTCTTCCTGCGTCTTCAGAGCCGTGGGGTGCAGCTTCATGTTCAGCAGAGTTCCGTTCGTCACTTCCTCGTGATCGATGCGGGACACCGAAAGCAGCACGCTCGTCGGACCGTTCACGTCACACCCGCTGACCGGAGAGATGCCGTCATTCAGCGGTGTTCCGGACAGCCTGCCGCTGGGGAGAGCACCGACGACGGTACCGAGAGGCACATGGGATGCGACCGGGAAGAGTCCCGGACGGTACATACCGCCGCGGACACAGGCATATTTGCTCACTTCGTCGCAATAGCCTTTGGCGATCCGCTTTGCGATATTGTCTACTTCGCCGGCATTGTTGCCGTACTTTTCGACCTTATTGACCAGGCCGACACGGAAATACTCATTTCCTTCGAAGTTCTGATCCAGGATCCTGACCATTTCCGCCAGAGTCAGTTTCTTCTGTTCAAAGACGACATCCTTCAGGACCTTGAGAGAATCGGTCACGTTTGAAAGACCGACACCCTGGACGCCGACATAGTTGTACTGCGCACCGCCGCGCGCAACGTCCATGCCTTTTTCGAGACAGCCGTCGATCATGGCCGACATGAACGGAATCGGCAGCAGTTCTCCGTGCATCTGATCCCAGGTGTTCAGCATGATGACCATCTGCTTCACAAAGTAACTGATCTGCTTGTTGTATGCCTCCTCGACCGCTTCGTATGTGGTCAGATCTTCCGGTCTGCCGGTTTTCGGACCGAGCTGTACACCGGAGAAAGGTTCGACGCCGTCGTGCAGTGCCAGTTCCAGACACTTTGCCATGTTGAGCATGGCTGCATTGGTCCAACCGTCCGTTCCGTTGGAAAGGACCGGTTCCACGCAGCCGACGATGCCGTAATCCCGGGCCTGCTCAAGCGTGGCCCAGCCGTTCCTCATCAGGGACGGAATGATCGCCTTGTCATTGAAGACCGCGGGCTTTCCGCCGCCGCTCTTGATGTCGGAGATCGCCTGCAGCAGGAACTCATCCGTTGAGCCTTCGTAAACGCGGATCGAGGTGTTGGGCTGATCCAGGTGTACATTCTCGTCACCCCGCAGGAACAGTTTGCTGACCATGTTGTAGCCGTCTCTGCCATCTGCGGTCTGTCCGCCCAAAGCCATATTCTGGGTCATATTCACCCCGCCGAAATAACTGGTTTTGGGAGGAACATCCGCCAGGCGGACGATCTCATTGCACTTCAGGCAGAAGCAGTCGACCAGCTCCTGCGCCTCGGCTTCCGTCAGACCGTTCTCCGCGACGTCTTTCTCATAAAACTCGATGAGGTACTGGTCCGTGCGTCCGAAAGAGAAAGCAAATCCGTCGCCTTCGATCTGAACGGTCAGATGGATGAACCACAGGCTCTGCAGAGCCTCCTGGAACGTCCTTGCGCCATAATACGGAACGCGCCGGCAGATCTCTGCGATCTTCTGCAGTTCCGCCTTCCGCATTTCTGTCGTTTCGGGCAGTTCCGCCAACCGGATCGCTTCAGCAGCGTATCGCTCCGCGAAAGTCTTGATCGCCTGGGAGACGATCAGGATACTTTCATAGAAATTGCCCTGATCCAGGCTTCCCGGCTTCGCGTAATCCAGTTCGGCCAGCATTCTCCGCGCATCTTCCTCGACTTTCTGAAAACCATCGCGTATGATCCGTCCGTAATTCGGAATGAAATGACCGACATGACCGCGCAGATTCAGATTCGGAGAAATCACGGAATACTTGAATCCATGCTGGAACTTCGTCTCGGGATTCAGGCGCTGCATCGACTGATACAGGATCGTCTGATGTTCCCAGTAAGGAAGCAATTGCCTCAGTTCCGCTTTTGTTTCATCCGTGACCTCAAACTTGCGCATTTCGCGGGTCGCAAATGTATCCAATTCGTCCAGCACCCAGTTTGCCCCGGTCTCGGGGAAAACAGATGCGGCACCGGGTCTGGATGCCTGGCTTCCAACGAGCAGTTCTCCTTCACGGATATAGATCGTCTTGTTCTCCAGAATATGCTGCAGCGCTTTGGCTCTGCGGATATACGGGTGCTGCCCTTCTGTCTCTTTATAGCTTTCCGTGATCAGGCGGGTCCTCTCCGGACAGACGGATTTCGGTATTTTTAAATAATCTCTTTTTAAGCGTTCAACTCGTAACGAGAGCGCCATTTTTGTCACCTCCATTCAATATTGCTGCAGCCGTTTAATTGACCAGCTTCAGCAGCCGCGGCAGGAACAGAGCCAAAGGTTCACAGAATGTGACCAGCAGCACGACCGCCACGCAGACGCCAAGGAGTGGTATCAGCCATCGCACCGTATCCTCGATCTTGATCTTCATCAAGCCGCAGGCAACGTACAGGTTGACCCCCAAAGGCGGGGTGACCAGGCCCAGGCAGAGGTTCGCTACCATGAAGCAGCCGAAATGAACGGGATTGACGCCGATGGAATTCATGATGGGGATCAGCATCGGAGCGAAAATGACGATAGAAGCATTCAGCTCGATGAAGCACCCGCTGATCAGCAGCATGACGTTCAGCAGCAGCAGGATGAGGATCTTGTTGCTCGTGACAGCGATGATGGCCGCCGCAATCGCGTTCGTCACGCGGTAATTCGACATGACCCAGCTGAAGCTCTGCGCGCAGGCGATGACGAACATGACCATGGCGCTCGTCAGGGCCGAATCGACGAAGATCTTCGGAAGGTCCTTGATCTTCAGCTCTTTATAAACGAAGAAGCCCAGGAACAGACCGTATACGGCAGCGATGATAGCCGCTTCGGTCGGAGTGAAAGCACCGCCGTAGATGCCGCCCAGTACGATCAGGGGCATGAAGATGACCCAGATCGCATTCTTCGCAGCTTTTCCGAGATTGCCCCAGCTGAACTTTACGTTCGTTCCGACAAACCCGCGTTTTTTGGAGATCGCATAGACCGTGATGCACAGCGCCAGTCCGATCAGGACACCGGGAACGACGCCGCTCATGAACAACGCACCGATCGAGACCCCTGTGGCCACGCCGAATGTCACGAAAAGAACACTGGGCGGGATCAGCGGTCCGAGAGCGCCGGCCGTTGCAGTCAGCGATGTCGCGAATTTTCTGTCGTAATTGTTTTCTTCCATCGCAGGGATCATCATTCCGCCGACGGCTGCCGTCGTTGCAGGGCCGGAACCGGAGATGGCTGCGAAAAACATGCTGGTCACAACGGTTACCAGTCCGAGTCCTCCTGTCAGATGCCCGACAAAGGAAGACGCGAAATTGATCAGTCTCTTGGACAGACCGCCGTGTTCCATGATGGACCCGGCAACGATAAAGAACGGGATCGCCATCATCGGGAAGGAGTCTGTTGCGGAATACATTCTCTGAGCCATGACGGTCAGGGGAACGTCACCGGTTACGATGAGCGTAACGATCGCCGCCAATCCCACGCAGAGAGCGATGGGGATGCCCAGTATTAAAAGCAGGGCAAATATGCCAAACAGTAAACCTCCAACCATTTTTATCACCTATTTTCCATACTCTCTGCAGGTTTCGGAGAAACTGCAGCTTCAACTGCAACGATCAGTCTGAACAGGCTCTGGATGATCATTAGACCAAAGGGGACCATGACGCCGGAATAAGGAATAAACATGGGGATCTGCATGGCCGGGGAAACCTGGCTGCGAGCGATCTGCAGCTTAATGATCTCGACACTGAACCGGAAAACGATAACGCAGAATACCAGTGTTGCGATTTCCCGGAAAATATTTGCGCCTTTCTGCACAGAAACGGGCAAATGATCGACCAATACCCGTACATCGGAATGGGTGCCCTTCATGATGCCCATGCTGGCTGCCGTATAAGTCAGCCAGACAAAACTGAAACGCAGCAGTTCCTCGGACCACGGCAGCGAAGCTTTTAAAACAAAGCGGCACAGTACCTGCAGGAAGCCCACGATGATCACTTCACCGAACAGTATCGTGATGATCCAGCGTTCAACGGCATCGATCCCGTTTACGATCGCACCCAAAGCATCTTTTACTTTTCCCATAGTTATTTCCTCCTATGGATCATTCAGAATGGCTGCAGTTAATCCTCGTAGGGGGCAAAGTGATTTCCGTCTGCTTCAGGATCATAGGCACGGACAAAGTGGCCGCCTACGACTTCGACGATAATGACTTCAACAGTTGCCAGGGAGGGGCTCTCGCCTGCGATCATATGACCGCCGTAGAATACGCCGTCGTCACCGCACATGCTGGCATGGATATGGAGTCCGCCTTCGCAGATCAGACCCATTGCATTGCAGAGTTCAACGGGGAAGGTACGGTTGTTAGCTGCACCGTAACCTGCACCGAGCTTGGCATCGTTCTTTTCCAGGTAGTAATAACTTGTCTTTTCCAGACTGCCGATCATGGATACCCAGCCGTTCTGGATGTTCTTTTCCTTCAGGATCTTTGTGATGCCTTCACAGACATCGGTGCCGGGCAGGATGCGGGCCAGTACGATGCGGCCGATCTGACCTTCGGAATAAGCGACTCTTACTTCTTTACTCATGGTGATTCTCCTTTTTCATTTGAAACATACAACGAAGGATTTATGCGTATTGTTTTATGCGGTCACATACCGCGCGTCAGTTCCACGCCGGCGATCTGTTCGTAGTAGCGCATAACGACAGCGCTGTCTTCGGAGCCGTATCCCGTAGCGGACATAAACTTCATCTCATCCATTACAAGGCTGGCAAGCGGCATCGGTGCACCGAGCGCATGACCGGTCTCCAGGGCATTGTTCAGATCCTTGATGTGCAGATCCAGACGGAAGCCTGCCTTGAAATTGCGGTCCATCGCCATGGCGAGCTTGCCGTCGAGGACCTTGGAGCCTGCATATCCGTTCTTGATGGCGTTGTAGACGACTTCCGGCTTTACGCCTGCCTTTGCGCCCATCACGAATGCCTCTGCAACCATGGCAGTCTCTACGGCAATGATGTGCTGATTGACGAGCTTCGTGGTATTGCCTGCACCGAGATCACCGCAATAGGTGATCGAGCCGGCCATGATCTCCAGGATGGGAGACAGTTCGTCGAACAGGGCCTTTTCACCACCGCACATCAGAGCAAGCGTACCGTTGATGGCACCGATCTCGCCGCCGGACACGGGAGATTCCAGCATGGGGACACCCGCTTCGGCGCAGGCCTTGCCGACTTCTCTCGTCGCAAGCGGGGCAATAGAGCTCATATCGATGATCTTCATGCCTTCGTGCTTGCCTTCCAGGACGCCGTTCGCGCCTAAAATGGCGGTCTTGACATGGGGAGAATTGGGCAGCATGGTGATAACAACTTCCGAGGCTGCCGCAACAGCCTTATTGTTCTCTTCCGCAATGGCACCTGCTTCAACCAGTTCTGCGATCGCCTTCGGAACCACATCGAATACGTGCAGTTCATGTCCTGCCTTCAGCAGGTTCTTCGCCATGGGACGTCCCATTACGCCCAGGCCGATAAAGCATATTTTCATTATTTGTTCCTCTCTGTTCTATTGACTAAAAGTAAAACGGCCGATGTTTTGGGTGTCCCTCCCGATGTCCGGTGCAGGTCACCAATCTGCATCGGACCCGGAAAAGACAAATCAGGAGTATGTTTTAGGGGGGAAAATCCAGTATCCGTTCCCGCTAAAAAACCGTATCGTCGAAGATCGCGCCTTTGGAAGCGGACGTTACCATAGCACGGTAACGCTTCAGATATCCGCTGACCTGCTTGGGCGGCTGCGGGGTCTTTTTCGCCTTACGCGCTGCCAGTTCCTCTTCGGAAACGAGCAGTTCGAGCTTATGCGCAGGGATATCGATGGAGATCAGATCTCCGTCTTCGATATAGGCGAGGAGCCCTCCGGCCGCAGCTTCGGGCGAGATATGCCCGATGGAGGCGCCGCGGCTGACGCCGGAGAACCTGCCGTCCGTGATCAGTGCACAGGTCGAATCCAGACCCATTCCCGCGATAGCGCCGGTGGGGCTCAGCATCTCGCGCATACCCGGGCCACCCTTGGGGCCTTCGTAACGGACGACCACCACGTCGCCGCTCTTGACCTTGCCGGAGTACAGACCTTCACAGCAATCTTCCTCGCTGTCGAAGCACTTGGCAGGACCGGTATGGATCATCATCTCGGGCAGCACGGCACCTTTCTTGACGACGGCTCCTTCCGGTGCGAGATTACCGTACAGCACTGCCAGTCCGCCGGTCTGCGAGTAAGCATGATCTATATCGCGGATGACATCTTCATTCTTGATGGAAGCCTTTGCGATACGGTCGGCCCAGGTGCCTTCGACTGTCTTTGCGGTCGGATCGATCTTCCCCATACCGTCCAGACGCTTCATGACCGCGCTTAAACCGCCGGCCTCGTTCAGATCCACAAGGCAGTGGACCCCTGCGGGATTGAGCTTGACGATGTGAGGGACGGAGTCGCTGATCGCATTCACGCCTTTCAGATCGAAGGGGATGCCTGCCTCATGGCAGATCGCAGGCAGATGCAGCATCGTATTCGTGGAGCAGCCCAATGCCATATCGGCAGCAAGACCGTTCTTGATCGCCTTTTCCGTAACGATATCTCTGGGGCAGATCCCTTCTTCCACCAGCTTCATGACCTGCATGCCTGCATGCTTTGCCAGGATGAGGCGCTGGCTCTCGACGGCAGGGATCGTTCCGTTTCCGGGAAGTCCCAGACCGAGGATCTCCGTCATGCAGTTCATGGAATTCGCTGTGAACATGCCGGCGCAGGAACCGCAGCCCGGACATGCGTGTTCGACGAGCTCCTGAGCGACTTCTTCGCTCATCTTACCGGTGCGGACTGCTCCGGGTGCTTCAAAAGCATCGGTCAGTGCGACCTTCTTCCCGTTGGCAAAACCGGGAAGCATGGGACCGCCGCTGCAGAAGATCGATGGGATATTGACCCGCAGAGCCGCCATGATCATACCGGGAACGAT
>JAFZRG010000095.1 GCA_017619985.1 Bacillota bacterium
AGGCGGCGCTGTCCGTCGCGGACCGCGGCTACGTGCTCGAGACCGGCAAGGTCGTGATGACCGGCACCGGCAAAGAACTGCTGGCCAGCCCCGAGATCAAGAAGGCGTACTTAGGCGCGTAACGACACACGGGGACAGGTACAATGTGCACTCTTGTGCTTCCTTAAAACTGTGCTATACTAAAACCGCGGAGTTCTTCCGCGGTTTTCCCTTTTTATCGAGAGAGAATTGAAAAATCGTCCGCTTTGCGCCGCTTCTGTTTTTGCGTGCGGCAGACCCTCGCGGACAGAATGCTTTTTAAGGCCGAAAAACGGCCCGTAGAACGAGGTTAACTGCTTTTATGGAACTGGATATCCTAAAGGGTAAAAAAGTCGCGGAATTGCGCGAGATCGCCGCGGCGCTTGGCATCGAGAACGCGGCGTCGCTCAAGAAGAAGGAGATCACGGAGATCCTTACCCGCATGCACGAAGAGGCGGAGAAAGAGAAGGCGAAGCCCGAAGAGCCCGACCCGAAAAAGGGCGGGCCCCTGAAGGAAGGCCGCATGGAAAAGACCGGCATCCTGGAACTGGCCGAGGGTGGTTTCGGTTTCCTGCGTTTCGATAACTTCCTGACCTCCGACGAGGACATCTACGTGTCCCCGACCCAGATCCGCCGCTTCAACCTCAAGACCGGCGACAAGATCTGCGGCATCGCGAGAAAGCCCGGCAGTGACGAGCGCTTCGGCGCGCTGCTGTACGTCAAGACCGTCAACGACGACGAACCCGGCGTATCCATGCGCCGCAGGGATTTCTCCGACCTCACGCCCATCTATCCGACCGAACGCATCCGCCTGGAAAACGGCAGCAGCGCGCTTTCCATGCGGCTCACCGACCTGGTGGCGCCGATCGGGAAGGGTCAGCGCGGGCTGATCGTCGCCCCGCCGAAAGCCGGCAAGACCACGCTCCTCAAGCAGATCGCCAAGGCCATCGAGAACCAGCACGTGGATGCGGAACTCATCGTGCTGCTGATCGACGAGCGGCCCGAGGAGGTCACCGACATGCAGCGCGAGATCAAGGGCCAGGTGATCTACTCCACGTTCGACGAGCAGCCGTCCCACCACGTGAAGGTGGCCGAGATGGTGCTGGCGCGCGCGCAGAGGCTCGTGGAGCACGGCAAGGACGTCATCATCCTGATGGATTCCATCACGCGCCTGGCGCGGGCCTACAACCTGGTCGAGACGCCCAGCGGGCGCACGCTGTCCGGCGGTCTGGACCCCGCTGCGCTGTACAAGCCCAAGAAGTTCTTCGGCGCGGCGAGAAACATCGAGGAGGGAGGGTCCATCACCATTCTGGCGACGGCCCTGATCGAAACAGGCAGCCGCATGGACGACGTCATCTTTGAAGAATTCAAGGGCACGGGCAACATGGAGCTGCACCTGGACCGCAAGCTGCAGGAAAAGCGCATCTTCCCCGCGCTCAACATCAATAAATCCGGCACGCGCCGCGAGGATATGCTCATGACCCAGGACGAGCTCGAGGCCGTCTGGATGATGCGCCGCGCGGTCGCTGACTGGGGCATCGAAGAAGCGACCGAACGGGTCGTGCTCGAATTGGCGCACACCAAAAAGAACGAAGAATTCATCGCGCGCATGAAGCGCTTAAGATTGTAATGGACCTAAACAAGATCTTTATGAAAAACGCGACGCCCACGAAAGTGGGCGGGCAGGCGGTGCTCGAAGGCCTCATGATGCGGGGCAGCCGCGCCATGGCCGTTGCGGTGCGCCGGCCGGACGGCGACGTCCACCTGGCCGTGGAGCCGCTCGCGGCGCCGGGCAGCTGGAAGAAGTGGCCCATCGTGCGCGGCGTGGTCAGTTTCGTGTCATCCCTCGTGACCGGCACGCGCATCCTGATGTACTCTTCGGACGTGCTGGAAAACTGCGCCGACGCGGAAGGCAAATCCTACTACGAGGACGACAAGCTCACCCTGTGGCTGAACGAAAAGTTCGGCAAGGAGAAGGCGAACACCATCATGACGTACGTCTCGGTGCTGCTGTCCATCCTGCTGACGGTCGGCGTGTTCATCATTCTGCCGACCTGGGTCATGAGCCTGCTGAAGCGCGCCGGCATCGAGAATGCGGTGCTCCTCAACCTGATCGAGGGCCTGCTGCGCATCTGCATGTTCGTCATTTACGTCTCGCTCATCTCGAAGATGCCGGACATCCGGCGCACGTTCATGTACCACGGCGCCGAGCACAAGACGATCCACTGCTACGAGAACGGCCTGGAGCTGACCCCCGCCAACGCGCAGCAGTTCTACACGCTGCACCCGCGCTGCGGAACGAGCTTCCTGATGTTCGTGATGGTCATCTCGCTGCTCGTGTTCTCGCTGCTGGGCTGGCCGAACCTGGCCGCGCGCATCGTTTCGCGCCTGCTGCTGATCCCGGTCATCGCGGGGCTGTCCTACGAGCTGCTGCAGTTCACCGGGCGCCACGACGGCAAGTGCGTGCGCGCGCTGTCCATGCCGGGCATCCTGCTGCAGAAGCTGACGACGAAGGAGCCGACGGACGACATGGTGGAGGTGGCGATCATCGCGGTCAAGGCCGTGCTGCCGTCCCACGAGGATCCGTCCGTGCCGGTCGATTACTGGGTCGGCCGCGTGACCCCCGCAGGCGAGTACATCAAGGACGAAGAAGCGACGGAAAAATACCGGGCGGACCGGGAAAAGAAATAAAAAAGCCCTCGGAACGGGCGAAGGAGAAAACATGTACAGACATTCCAAATTGTATTCCGTGATCAGCTATATCACCTGGATCGGATTCATCATTGCCTTTATTGCGCGTGATCCGGCGGATCCGCTTGTGCGGCGTCACCTGAACCAGGCACTCATCATCAATATCCTGGAGACGCTGGCGCGGCTGCTCTTCCGCATCGGCGGCCTGTTCGGCATCGTGGCGGAGATCATCGACATCGTCTGCCTGGTGCTCTTCATCATGGGCATTTACCGCGCTCTGAAGATGGATGCGACCCCGCTGCCTTTGATCGGCGATATCGAACTGGTCCGCTGAAGCAGGAGAAACTGAAATGGCATCATCCAAAGAGTATCTTGATTTTATTCTGGATCAGCTGTCCGGCCTGGACGGCGTGTCTTACCGCGCGATGATGGGCGAGTATATCCTCTATTTCCGCGGCAGGATCCCCGGCGGCATCTACGACGACCGGTTTCTCGTAAAACCGGTGCCCGCCGCGCTGGCGCTCCTGCCGGACGCGGAGCGGGAGATCCCGTATGACGGCGGCAAGGAAATGCTGCTCGTGGACAACGTGGACGACCGGTTTTTCCTGCAGGAACTGCTGGAAGCCATGTACGATGAGCTGCCCGCGCCGAAGCGGAGGAAACGCTGACGACCCTCCTTCACAACAGACTCAACTGCTCCTCCTCCCGGATCTGCTCCAGGTCCGGGAGCTGTTTTTTTAATAATTCTTTTGCCGCGTCCTCATCGAAGATCCAGGCGCGCGCTTCGTCGGCGTCGATGATGAGCGGCATGCGGTCGTGCACGTTCGAAACGGACGGATTGGCCGGCGCCGTGATGACGACGAAGCGCGTCTCATCCTCCGAAGGCTTCCACAGACCGGCCAGATACATCAGTTCCTTGCCGGGTTTTTGAAATTCCACGCGGTTCCTGGCGGCGTCCCACTCGAAAAACGTTTCCGCAGGCACGAGGCAGCGGCGGTAGAGCGCGGAACTGCTGAACATCGGCTTCGTGAAGATGCTTTCCGAACGCGCGTTGATCACGAGGCCGCCTTCCTTGCCGGCGAACCCCCAACGCGCCTGCTGCAGCTCGAACGACTGCCCGCGGCCTCCGATGATGACCGCCAGATCGCTCGGGTTGATCGTCCCCTGCGCGAGCGGCTCGAGCACCTCGCCGAGGTGCAGCTGCCATTTCGCGCGCTCGAGGGCGTAGCTGCTGTAACAGATGCGGCAGCACATTTACGCGATCTCCCAGATGACAGTTACGGTGTCGGTCAGTTCGATGTCGTCGGGTTGGATATTCATATCGAAGCTGTCGCAACACTCTTCGACCGCCATGCCTTTCGCCATCATCGGCATGCGCATGGTGTTGACGCTCACGTTCAGGTCGGCTTTGGCGTAGTCGATGCTCTGGATCTCTCCCAGGCTGACCCCCGCAGCCGCGGTCAGCGCCAGCGCCTTGTCCTTCGCGTCCGTCATGGCGTCGGCCAGCAGAGTATTGCGGACGCTCTCCGGGTCACTGGCGAAAAAGCCGATGTGGAACTCTGGCTTGAGCCCGCTCTTCGCCAGCGCGAACAGCACTTTGCCCAACCGCTCGTTATCGGAAGGGAATTCCAGCTTCAGCTGATGGTAGTAGCGGTATCCCTTGAATCTCTGCTTGTAGATCCCGTTTTCCTCGTAGCCCTCATATTCCGGGTCGACGTTGAAATTCAGCGTCTTCAGGTCGCCGTCGGCGAAGCCGAACTGCTTGACGACGCCCTGCAGTGCCTGCCGCTCCTCCGTTGCCTTCTCCAACGCCTTTGCGTATTCCCCGCACACGTCGTTCAGGGCGATCAGGATGCGGGTCTTGTCCGGGGTCACGCGGATCTGTCCGCGGCCGGTGATTCGAATCGTCTTCATAGTCCCATCCTCCTTCCGGATCTCTCGCATCCAGTATAGCAGGTTTGCGGCGGAACAGGTCGCGCGGCGGGCGACAAATTTGATATAATGATCGGAGAGGTAAGACCATGCACATCGAAAACAACATCTTGAAGCATTATCTGAAAGACGTGTACTTCATCACGGGGACGGCTTACGCGGGCAAGTCGACCGCGGCGAAGCTGCTCGCGGAACGCTATGGCATGATCCTCTGCGGCGAAAACTACTTCCTCGAGGTCTCGGACGAGGTCGCTGACCCGGCCATCCAGCCGGATCTGTGCTACCGGCGCACCATGAAAGACTGGCAGGAATTCGTGCACCGCAGCCCCGAGGAATACGAACGCTGGATCTACGCCTCCGGCAGGGAAGCAGCCGGTTTCGAGGTCGCCGAGCTCATCCGCCGCAGTGCAGGCGGCAGGGTGATCGTCGACACGAACATCCCGCTCGATATCCTGCGCGAGATCAGCGACTACGATCACGTGGCCGTGATGCTCTCGCCGCAGAGCATGTCCGTCGAACGGTTCTTCGACCGGAGCGACCCCGAGAAGCGCTTTCTGCTGGACGTGATCAACGAGAGCGAAGACCCGGAGAAGGTGATGGCGAATTACCGCGCGGGACTCGCGCGCATCAACAGCCGGGAGCATTACGACGAATTCGCAAACAGCGGCTTCTTTACGCTGGTGCGCGAAGACAGCGATGCCGATACGAGGGACGAAGTGTGCCGCGCGCTCGCGAAGCACTTCGGCCTGGAAGAATAGATCAGGAGAAACATTATGTCAAGAAGAGAAGAGAAGCAGACCCATCCGGTCGTGAAGTTTTTCAAGATCCTACTGACCCTGGTGATCATCGCCGTGCTTGCCGCCGTTGCGCTGTTCGCCTTCCTGTCCGCGACGGAATTCAAGCCGGCGGACCGGTCGACGCTCGACGTGGAAGGCAAGGCGCAGCAGACGCTGGCTGAGGGCGGCAGCCTGACCATCGCCACCTGGAACATCGGTTACTGCGCACTGGGCGACAACGCGGACTTCTTCATGGATGGCGGAACGTCCGTCATGACCGCGAGCAAGGACCGGGTCAAACTGAATCTGGCCGGCATCCTGGAGGGCCTCGGAGGCATGGATCCGGACATCGTCTTCCTGCAGGAAGTGGACAAGGATTCCGCGCGTTCGCGCCACATCGACGAGTATGAGATCATACAGAGCATCCTCATCGACAAGCAGTCGAGTTTCGCGAACAACTTCAAGGTCGCGTTCCTGCCGTATCCCGTCCCGCCCATCGGCAAGGTGGATTCGGGCGTCGCGACGTTCTCCGCATATCCGGTCGCGAGCGCCGAGCGCGTGCAGCTGCCCATCCCGTTCGCCTGGCCGGTGCGCATGGCGAACCTGAAACGCTGCGTGCTGGTCAGCCGCGTGCCAGTCGAAGGCTCGGACAAGGAGCTCGTCCTGATGAACCTGCACCTTGAAGCTTACGATTCCGGCGAAGGCAAGGTCGCGCAGACGAAGATGCTGGCCGAGTTGCTGCAGGCGGAGGCCGAAAAGGGCAACTACGTGATCGCGGGCGGCGACTTCAACCAGATCTTCTCGTCGGCGGACACCGGCGCCTATCCGGCGCAGGAAGGCAAATGGGCCGCGGGCGAGATCGACGTGACCCAGATCGAAGGCGACTGGCAGTTTCTCATGGATGCTTCCGTCCCGAGCTGCCGCAGCCTGGACCAGCCGCTG
>JAFZRG010000096.1 GCA_017619985.1 Bacillota bacterium
ACGGGGACGGACACGTAACGCGACTCGTCGTTATACAACAGTTCGGACGACCATTCCAGCGCGTTCCGGTGCAGCGTTTTGCCGCTGCCGCGGGGAACGGCATTGCCTTCCGCCCAATCGGTGCCGTCTTCCGTACCCGGAGCGCTTTCCGCCGGAGAGAGGGTCGTTTCGTCGACAGGCATATTCGGCTCGTATCCCATTTCCTTTGCCAGCTTCTGCCCGAGCGGCCACGCGCACCACTGCGCCAGCTGTCCGGCCTGCGTTTCTTCCTCTCCGCCGCGGATCACGGCGCAGACCTGGGAGATCATGGGATAGATGCGGTTCTGGATATTGGATGCGGACGGCTCGATGCCGTCGATCGCCAGAAGTTTCAGATCCGAAAGGCCGTACTGCCAGGAGACGTTGTAAAGATAACCGCATCCCAGTGCGCCGGAGGAACCGTCGTAGTCCTTCGGCACATCTGCGGTCTCGCCCATCGTGCCGGGTCTCTCTTCCGTCGGGCCGGGCGCCAGTTCCTCTTCCTTCGCGACGAACTGAACGAGGCCGGCGTGATCGGAGGAGCCTTCGGAGCGGCGGAAGGCGGTGATCGGTTCGTTTTTCCCTCCGACTTCGCTCCAGTTCGTGATCTGACCCGTATAGATGCCGCGCAGCTGGTCGATCGTCAGCCCGTCCACGGGGTTATCCGGGGAGGTGAAGAAAACAAAAGCTTCATTCAGGACAGGGTAGCAGGCCAGTGTGACGCCTTCGCGGCCGGCGAGCTCCGCATACTCCTGATCGGGCAGGAAAGAAAAGATGATATCCGCCCGTCCGTATATCAGATCTCTGTAGGCAAAATCCGTCGAGGAACTGAGGACGTACCGCGACGCTTCTTCCTCGCTCGTCTCGAGCATGCGCGCTGCGGCGGCGGTATAGAACCGGAGGAACATGGGAGCGCCGTCGATGACCGGCCACTGTTCCTCTTCCATTTTCACGGCGTACAGATCTTCGTCGGTGATCTCGGGGATGACGGGCTCTGCTGTGTTCGCGCACGCGCAGGCAGCGAACAGCACCGATATCAGCATCACGGCGCACAGCAGTTTCCTCATGAAAGAAATACCCCCTATATCTGTCAAAAAAAGTTGCGAACATTTGTTTACAACAACAATATCCTGTGTTATATTAATTATAGATTAGAGAATGCGTTTCGTCCATAGAAAAGGAGAACCAAGATGAGCGGTCTTTCAGAAAGAGAACAGCGTATCCTGGAATATATGCGGGAATATGTGGCGAAGTGGGGCTATCCGCCGACGGTCCGCGACGTAGCGGGCGCGCTGGGGATCAAATCCACGTCCACCGTACATAAGAGCATCGCAGCGCTGGAAAAAGCCGGCGCGATCAAAAAGCAGGCGGGCAAGCGCCGCGCTCTGGACATCGTCGGCAGCGAACCGGCGAAATCGCTTTCCGCAGCGGACGAAAGGGACGATGTCATCGACCTGCCCGTGGTCGGCCGCATCGCGGCAGGCACGCCCATCCTGGCGGAGCAGAACATCGAGGACAGTTTCCCGATGCCCAGCCGCTTCATCGGCAAGGGCACGAACTTCATGCTGACGGTCCACGGACAGTCCATGATCGAGGCGGGCATCTTCGACGGCGACTACATCCTTGTGCAGCAGCAGGACACCGCGAACAACGGCGATATCGTCGTCGCGATGGTCGACGGGATGGAGAGCGAAGCGACGGTCAAGGCGTTCTATAAAGAAAACGGCCACATCCGCCTGCAGCCCCGGAATGCCGAGATGGAACCCATCATCGTCGACGACTGCAGGATCATCGGTCTCGTGAAGGGCGTGTTCCGGTATCTGCATTGATGAATCGGTAAAAAAGTGCAAAGAACCTGAGATTTGCGCTTGACAGGGTATTTTTGCCCCTGTATAATAGTCCAGTATTAAGCAGAAGTCCGCTTCTCACCTCAAGGTTTACTGAAGAGGTTCACAACGATCATCGTCCCTGTACGGGGTGATTTTTGGAGCGGAACGATGCGTCCGCTCATTTTTTTTACGGAGGACAGAGCAATTAGCAAGGAAAGCCTGATCAACGAAGAAATTCGTGCCAAAGAGGTCCGCTTGATCGACGCGGAAGGGACCCAGGTGGGTATCGTCCCCATCGACGAAGCGCTGGCGAAAGCAGCCGAAGCGAATCTGGACCTGGTCAACATCTCTCCCAACGCAGCCCCGCCGGTCTGCCGCATCATGGATTACGGAAAGTACCGCTATGAGCAGCAGAAGAAGGAAAAGGAGGCCCGCAAGAAGCAGAAGACCATGGAGGTCAAGGAAATGCGCCTTGGCATCTTCACCGAGGAACACGACCTGGAAACGAAGGCCAAACTCGTGGCCAAGTTCCTGGAAGGCGGCGACAAGGTGAAGATCAGCATGCGTTTCCGCGGCCGCGAGATGGGTTACGTCAAGAAGGGCGAGGAGACCATGCTCAACTTCGCCGGACTTTTCGCGGAACTGGGCAATCTGGAAAAAGCGCCGAAACTCGAAGGCCGCAACATGTCCATGATCCTCGCGCCGAAGTCCGAGCGCGAAAAGGAAAAGATCGCGAAGGCAAAGAGACTGGCTGCCGAAAAGGCTGCTGCAGAAAACGCTCCGCAGGAATAATGCGCGTACGCTGAAGAATAAACAGGAAGGAAGAATACCATGGCAAAGAACAAGATGAAGTCCCACAGAGGGGCAATGAAGAGATTCAAGCTTACCGGTACCGGCAAAGTCAAGAGAAACAAGGCCTATAAGAGCCATATTCTTACCAAGAAGACCGCGAAGAGAAAAAGAGGTCTTCGTCAGTCCACGATCCTGGGTCATGCCGACCACAAGCGGATCAAGAGCGTTTTAGTAGGTAAGTAGGAGGTAAGATACAATGGCAAGAGTTAAGAAGGGCATGAACGCCAAGAGAAAGCATAAGAAGATCCTGAAGCTGGCGAAGGGCTTCTACGGTTCCAAGCATAAGATCTTCTCCGCAGCAAACCCCGCAGTCATGAGATCCCTGCGCAGCGCGCAGATGGGCCGCAAGCTCAGAAAGAGAGAATACAGAAGACTGTGGATCGCCCGCATCAACGCGGCGGCGAGAGCAAATGATATCTCCTACAGCAAGCTGATGAACGGTCTGAAGAAGGCCGGCATCGAAGTCAACAGAAAGATGCTGTCCGAAATGGCCATCCACGATCCCGCAGGATTCACCAAGATGGTGGACGCTGCCAAGGCTGCACTGTAGGCCTTCCGTTTTCACGTTTATTTTTGAACCCTCCGGCCATTTTTGAACCGGAGGGTTCTTTTTACGCTGACCCATGAATCCAAACCGTCCCGCAACAAGTGAAGAAAGCAGGTCGTACGCCCGCAAGATCCTGGCGATCACGCTGCCCATCGCGCTGCAGAACCTTTTAGGCTGCGCCATGGGCATCGTCGATACGACCATGGTGGGCAGGATGGGCGTCGCGCCGCTGGCCGCCTCCGGGGCTGCCTCTATGGTCGCGATCATCCTGTTCAATTTCATGTACGGTTTTCTGAGCGGGGCAGGCGCGTTCATCTCCCAGTTCTGGGGGATCCGCGACATTAAGACGATACGGCAGGTCGTCGGCATCGTCTACCGGTCCGCGATCATCGTCTCCCTGATCTTCACGGCGGCAGGCGAACTGTTCGCGCCGCAGATCATCTGGCTCATCGACCGCGATCCGGAAGTCATCGACCTCGGCGTGCAGTATCTGCGCGTGATCGCGCCTTCATACGTGCTGGCCATGATGAGCTACAGCTTCATGTTCTCGTCCCGCTGCGTGCAGAAGCTGAGGGCGTGTACGGCCATCGATATCTGCGCGATCCTGCTGAACACGCTGTTCAATTACATGTTCATCTGGGGCAAGTTCGGCGCGCCGGCCTGGGGCATCAAAGGCGCGGCGTTCGCGACGGTCCTGTCGAGGATCTTTGAATTTGCTGCGCTGACAGTCTATTCGTATACCGTCAAAGATCATCCGCTCGCGTTCCGCAGTTTTTCGGAGCTTTCGGGCTATACAAAGGAGTTCCGCAACCGCGTCATTAAGACAGCGATCCCTGTCGGTCTGTCCGACGGTCTCTGGGGCGTCACCTGCACGGTCTACCTGTCCGTATACGGGCTGATCGGCACCGCTGCCGTCGCGGCGGCGCAGGTCGTCAACCTCGTGAACGAGTGCTTCCAGTCCGTGTTCTACGGCGTAGGCAGCGCGGCAGCCGTCCTGATCGGCGAGCAGCTGGGGCAGGCGGATCTGAAGCGGGCGAAGAAGTCCGCCGTGGAATTCATGTGGATCGCAGCAGTCCTGTCCCTGGCATTGTCAGTGGTCATGCACTTTATCAGTCCTCTGATCATAGGGTTCTATCATTTCGACGCGGCGACGAACGGGGTGCTGCTGTCCGGTCTGAACATCACAGCCTGGACGATCCTCCTGCGCATGATGTGTTACATGATCATGTGCGGCATCCTGCGTCCCGGCGGCGACACGAAGTTCGCCATGATCCTCGACCTGATCGTGAACTGGATCGTGGTGATCCCCGCCATGTTCGCTGCTGTTCTGTTCTTCCATGCAGGGCTCGCCTCTGCCATGTTCATCTGCTATCTGGGCGAGGGGATCAAGTGGCTGTTCTGCTATCTCCGCTACCGCAGCGGGGCGTGGCTGAACGTGCTCACGGGGACGGAGGCTATGCAATAGACCCTTTCCGTGGTATAATTCTTTATTGTCTATGATCAGATTGTTCGAAGATCTCCCGGTGGACGCGGGCTTTACCTGCAAGCCGCTGGACGGAAAAGTCTATAGAGACGGCCTGCTGGAAACGTCGCCCGTCGTGCGGCTCAGCTTGGTGCACGGCTGCGCGGTCGCGGTGATCCGCAGCGTGGATCCTGCCGGCGCTCCGGGCTTCCGGGCGGACATGGACGAAGACTATCTGGACGTGTACGACGCGGACGGAGCGGTCACGGACCTTCCCGGCGTCTACCTGTCGACCACGCACGGCGACTGCATCCCCATCTGGGTCTGTGACCCGGTCAGAGGCGCCGTCGGCCTGGCCCACGCGGGCTGGCGCGGCACGCTTTCGGGCATCGCGGGCAATCTGGTGCGGACGATGATCCGCGCTTACGGCAGCGACCCTGCGGATCTCAGGGCGGTCATCGGACCGGGCATCGGCGCCTGCTGTTTCGAAGTGGGTCCGGACGTGGCGGAAGCCTTCACGGACCGGTATCCCTGGGCGGAAGCGTACGTCTATGCGCATCCGGGCGCCCGTCCTCACGTGGACATCAAGGGGATCAACGCGGAACTGCTGGTGCTGGAAGGCGTCACGCAGATCGGGATCTCCCCGCACTGCACCTGCTGTGAAGAGGATCTGTTCTGGTCTCACAGGCGGAGCGGAGATACGACGAGGATGCTGGCATTCATCGAAAAGAGGAAAGCATGAACGACGATTACGGATATAACGGCAATAACCGGAAAGATAAGGGACCCAGCAAGGTCACCATGTTCTTTATCAAGTACAATAAACTGATATGGCTCCTGCTGATCGCAGTGGCGTTCTATTCCGGCCGCGGTAACTTCACCAAATTCATCAACACGTTCCGGTATTGGGACGAGATCCAGGCAGCGAAGGGCGACGTGCTCCTCGTTCAGCATCTGTTCGTCTACGACCGCCTGTATATCACGGATCCGGAGAACTATTCCGAGATCGTCCTGACGGACGAAGGCACGTACAGCCACAACGTGCGGGTCGGCAGCGACCTCACGCTGGAACAGGAAAAGTTCGAGTTCAACAACGGTGATACGTACCGCCATGTCACGATCCCTTACGTCGATACCGTCAACATCATGGATATCGATACCCTGAAGATGATCACACGCTACTACCGCAGAAACGGCAGCGCGTATTATTACGACTTCGGGGAAGAAAAGTGGGTGAAGATCAAGACGCTGCGCGGCGGCACGGCGCTTCCGAGAAACACGCTGATGTACCTGACGTTCAACGACGAGTATTTCGTTCTGATGGATCAGCTGTACGCCTATTACGACGAGGACGACGGCGTCTATGAAGCCGACAGCGAGCTGACGCATCTGGCGCATTCCAACATCCGCGGCAGCGGTCTGGAAGTCCTGCAGCCGTTCAGCATGCGCGAAGGCATGTCGTACCAGTCCTGGACGCTGGAATCGAACGAACCGCTCATCGATCTGGAA
>JAFZRG010000010.1 GCA_017619985.1 Bacillota bacterium
AAGAGAAGGCGAAAATCTGGAAAGCGCTCTTAAGAGATTCAAGCGTTCTTGCGCCAGAGACGGCGTCATGTCCGAGCTCCGTAAGAGAGAACACTATGAAAAGCCCAGCGTAAAGCGGAAGAAGAAGTCCGAAGCAGCGCGCAAGAAGGCGAACAAGAGATACTAATCCGATCGAAAGCCAAACGAAAGCCGAAGCCTCAAAAGCTTCGGCTTTGTGTTTTCAAAAGACGCGCCTTTATGGTATGATATAAGTTGATAAATTATGGGGAGGACCGTATTTGAGCGAGATCAGGATCACGCAGGATTCGGATCTGGGACCGAGAGAAGTTTTCGGCACCCTGGACGCGAACCTGAAGACGATAGAAAAGGACTGCGGCGTGGAAGTGGCCGTCCGCGGCGATGAGATCATCATCAACGGAGACGAGGCCGAGCGCGCCGCCAAAGTCATCGAAGAGATGTTCACCGTGGCCGGCGCGGGCCAGAGCCTGGATGAACAGAAAGTCAACTACATACTGGAACTGTCAAAGGAAGGCATCTCCTACGCGCAGAGCGTTCTGGCGAAGGACGTGGTCTGCTTCACGCACAAGGGCAAGCCTCTGAAGGCGAAGACCCTCGGCCAGAAGCAGTACGTGGACGCTGTGCGCAAGAACGACATCGTGTTCGGCATCGGTCCCGCGGGCACCGGCAAGAGCTACCTGGCGGTCGCCATGGCCATCAATTCGCTGAAAAACAAGGAAGTGGAGCGCATCATCCTGGCGCGTCCCGCGGTGGAAGCAGGCGAGAGGCTCGGCTTCCTGCCCGGCGATCTGCAGGAAAAGGTGGACCCGTATCTGCGGCCCCTGTACGACGCGCTGTACGATATCTTAGGCAGAGACGCGGCGCTGCGGCTCAAGGAGAAGGAAACGATCGAAGTCGTGCCGCTCGCGTACATGCGCGGCCGCACGCTCGACAACAGCTTCATCATCCTGGACGAGGCGCAGAACGCCACGAAGGAGCAGATGAAGATGTTCCTGACCCGCATGGGCTTCGGCAGCAAGGTGATCGTCACCGGCGACATCACGCAGATCGACCTGCCTCGCGGCAAGAGGTCCGGCCTCGTGGACGCCATGCACATCCTGAATCACGTGGAAGGCATCGCGTTCTGCCGGCTCACCGACAGCGACGTCGTGCGCCATCCGCTGGTGCGCCGCATCGTCAACGCGTACGACCGCTATGTGCAGAAGCATCCGGAATGGGCACAGGATGAGTAGAAAAGGCATGTTTATCTATTTCGACGACGAGGAAAAAGTCGATAAAAGGACTTCGGCGAAGATGTACGCCGCGGCGGCTCTGTGCGCGAAGGAAGAGGACCTGGACGATAACCGTCTGTCCCTGTCCGTTTCCTTCGTTTCCGCGGATGAGATCCGCGCGCTGAACCGGGATTACCGGGGCAAAGACGCGGTCACAGACGTGCTGTCGTTCCCGCAGTTCGACCCGTACGAATACATGCAGGACTGGGACGAAGTCTCCTTGGGGGACGTCGTCATCTGCGAGGAACGGGCGAAACAGCAGGCGGAAGAGTTCGGCCACAGCTACGAACGCGAACTCATCTATCTGTTCGTGCATTCGTGCTTCCACCTGCTGGGCTACGACCACGAGACGGAAGAAGAGAAGAAGGTCATGCGCGAAAAGGAAGAAAAGGTCATGACGCAGCTCGACCTGAGGAGGATCTGAGATGAAAAAAACGGACAAGCAACTGTTCCGGATGGCCGTGAAGGCTTCCGAAAACGCCTACGCGCCGTTTTCGGACTTCCACGTAGGGGCGGCGCTCCTGGCGAAGGACGGCAAGGTCTATACCGGGGTCAACGTCGAGAATTCCTCCTACGGCGCGACGATCTGCGCGGAGCGCACCGCTATGGTCAAGGCCATCTCCGAAGGCTGCCGCGAATTCGAAGCCATCGCGATCGCGGGCAACGGAGGAACAAGCTGGCCCTGCGGCATCTGCAGGCAGTTCATGTATGAATTCTGCCCTGATATCCGCGTCATCAGCGGAGAAAACGAAGACGAACTGAAGTCCTACACCTTAAAGGAACTGCTCCCGGAGGGATTTAAACTATGAAGAGCGGATTTATCGGCATCATCGGCAGACCGAACGTGGGCAAATCCACGCTGCTGAACTCCATTCTCGGAGAAAAGATCGCCATCACGACGGAAAAACCTCAGACGACCAGAAACACCATCCGCGGCATCTATACGCGCATGGAAGGCGAGGGCGAGGACAGAGAACCGGCCTGCCAGATGGTCTTCATCGACACGCCGGGCATCCACAAGCCCAAAAATAAGCTCGGAACGTTCATGACGGACTCCGCTGTGAACACGTTGAAGGAAGTAGACGTAATCCTATTTCTTGTCGACTCTGAATATGAAGGCGAAGGCAGCGGCGACGCCTATATCCTGGACCTTCTGCAGTCCAATCAGACGCCGAAACTGCTCGTCATCAACAAGATCGACAAGATCGACCCGGAGACGTTCCGCAGGACGTACGAGTATTACGAAGGCCTGGATCTGTTCGACGCCATCGTCGGCACGAACGCGAAGACCGGCCAGAACGTGGACGAATTGCTCGCGACGCTCGAAGATTTGCTGGCGGAAGGACCGATGTTCTTCCCCGAGGAGATGATCACGGACAATCCGGAGCGCTTCCTCGTCTCCGAGATCATCCGCGAGAAGGCGCTGCTGTATCTGAACGACGAAGTGCCCCACGGCGTGGCGGTCGAGATCGAAAAGTTCGACGAACAGCCCGAGATCACGAATATTTCGGCGGTCATCTATTGCGAAAAGGATTCGCACAAGGGCATCATCATCGGCCGGGACGGCAAGAAACTCAAGGGCATCGGGAAATCAGCCCGCCTGGAGATCGAAGCGCTGCTGGGCACGAAGGTCTATCTGGAACTGTTTGTCAAGGTCAAGAAGAACTGGCGCCAGAGCGACGTGATGCTGGGCAATTTCGGCTACGTCGCGTCCTGGAAGACCGACCTGCACCGTTAGGCCATGGTCACGGATACCGAAGGCCTGGTGCTGCGGCAGATCAAAGCCGTGAACGGCAGGCGCATGGTCGTCATCCTGACGAAGCGCTACGGCAAGATCAGCGCGGGCGCCTCCATCAGCGAAGGCGGAAAGAACAAGACCGCCCTGGCGCTGCGGCCGTTCACCTACGGACGGTACGAGCTGTTCAAGGGCAGGGAAACGTTCAGCATCAACGGGGCGGAGACGCTGCAGAGCTTCTACGCGATCGGCGAGAACGTGGAAAAATACATGTGCGCGTCGTATGCGCTCGAGCTGACGGACCGCATGGCGGCGGAGGAACAGCCGCAGCATGCGCTGCTGGCGCTTCTGAAGGACTTCCTGGAGCTGCTCGACGGGCGCAAAAGCGCGTTCGGCACGCTGCTGATCGGCTTTCAGATGAAGGCCCTGCAGTTGGCGGGGTGCGCACCCCAATTGGACCGCTGCATGCGCTGCGGTGCGGACGAAAACCTGACCGCGTTCAGCGTAGCGGACGGAGGCACCGTTTGCGGAGCGTGCCTGGAAGGGTCACCGGCGGATCCGCTCGTGTTCGAACTCGGCGCGGACCAGCTGGCAGCGCTGCGGTACATGGCCGCGCACCACATCAGCGCGCTCAAAGGGATAGGATTGAACGAGGATGCGGAGAAGAGGCTCCGCAGACTGTTTAAGGCATATATCGCTTATCACCTTGGGATCGAAGATCTGAAAAGTGAAAGCTTAGTCATGTAGATCGGCTGATAAGCCGGAAAGGGGAAACTATGGAAATCACACTGGAAAAGATCGAACTCGTCAAAGACAGGACCGGAGTCGGGTATAAGGAAGCGAAGGAAGCGCTCGAAAAGACCGACGGCAGCGTCGTGGACGCCATCATCCTGATCGAAGATACCATCGATGAATCCACGAAAGAAGGGGAAAAGAAGAACGTCGAGATCATGAACACGATCAAGGAAGCGGTCCGCAAGGGCAACGTCAGCAAGATCGTGATCAAGAAGGGCGAAGAGACGATCATGAACCTGCCCGTCAGCATCGGCATCATCGGGAC
>JAFZRG010000097.1 GCA_017619985.1 Bacillota bacterium
GACTTCCCGGGCGAGGCGGAGACCTACATCGAGAGCCGCTACGGCGACGACTTCGTGGCGAGTTTCGCTTCCGGCGCCGCCGGCGACCAGAACCCGCTCTACTTCCAGCAGACCTTCGACCTGCGCAACATCCGCATCGCGGACTACGCCGCCCGCGGCGAGGACATCTCCAACAAGATGCCTCCGGGAGGCCAGGGCCTTGACCGCACCAAACCCGAGGTGCAGCGTCTGCTCGGCGAGCAGGAGCGCATGATCCGCAGCTACGGCCAGATCCTCGGCGAGGAGGTGAAGTACGTCATCATGATGATGCGCCGCTTCGAGACCAACGTCACGATCAACTGCGCCCGCAAGATCGTCGAAGTCCCGGGTCGTCGCCAGACCAACGGCGGCGGACGTGCTGGCTATGCCGGCACGTATGAGGACGGTCCGGACGTGCAGATCGGCCTCGCCCTCATCATGCTCGACGACATCCCCGTGTGCGCCGTCGCATCCGAGGTCTACAACCCGATCGCGGTGGAGCTGAAGCAGAAATCCCCGTACAAGCGCACCATGATGACGACCGTGGCCTACGGCTTCGGCGCCCGCGGTGGCGGCTACATGCCGGATGACGAGGCTTACGGCGCCGAGGTGTTCGAGGTGCTGGGCTCCCGCTACAAACAAGGCTATGCCCAGAGCGCGGTCGTGAACGGCCTGCTGGACATGATCCACGACGCGACGCATTAATCTTATTTGATGAAGAGATTGTCCATAGGGGCGCTGCTTGCGCTCATCCTTCCCGTCCTGTTCTCCTGCTCCAAGCGGCCGGATGTCTATACCATCGGCGTGTCGCAGTGCAGCGTTGACGCATGGCGCGAGGTCGCGAACAGCGAGATCCTGCAGGAAGCGTCGTTCTATGACAATCTCTCCGTCGAAATCAAATCGGTCCGGGACGACTCGGAGCAGCAGATCGAGGACATCGAGAACTTCATCACGAAAGGTGTCGACCTGCTGATCATCTCCCCCAACGAATCGGAATCGCTGACCCCTGTCGTGGAAAAGGCGTACGACGCCGGCATCCCGGTCATCCTGTATGACCGCAAGGTGGACAGCGACAAGTACACGGCCTTCGTGGGCGGCGACAACCGCCAGATCGGCAGCATCGCCGGTTCGTATGTGATGAGCGTCATCGGAGGCAGGAAGCGGATAGCCCTCATCCGCGGCACCCGCGGTTCGACCGCGGATACCGAGCGGTATGAGGGCTTCCTCTCCTCGCTGATGGAGGAGGACGCCCCGCAAGTGACCATCGCCGCCGAGGAGGCGGCCAACTTCAACCGCGAGGACGCCCGCCGGGTCATGGGCGATCTCCTCGCCCAGTCCAGGGAGGAGGATCCCTTCGACCTGGTCTTCGCTTTCAACGACGAAATGGCCGCAGGCGTGTTCGACGCCTATACCGAGGCCGAGAAGGAGCACATGCCGCTGATCATCGGTATCGACGCCCTCCTGACGCCGGAGGGCGCGGGCACGGTCCCGTACATCCTCAACGGCATGATCGACGCCTCCTTCATCTATCCGACGGGCGGCTCCGTCGTGATCGACGTCGCCCGGAGGATCCTGATGGGCGTCGACTACCAGAAGGAGAACCTGCTGAGCACGGAGCTCGTCAACAGCGCCAACGTCCGCGTGTTCCAGGCGCAGATGAAGCAGATGGTCGAGAAGCAGCGTCGGGCCGAGGAGCTGAACTCCCGCATCCGCGGCAACACCCTCCGCTACGAGCGCCAGCAGCAGGTGATGTACATCTCGCTGGTTTTCGTGCTGGTCCTGGCCGTGCTCCTGTTGATCCTGGCCTTCTTCGTCCGGACGCGCAACCACCTGGTGAACCAGCTGAACGACCAGAACACGCAGATCCGCAAGCAGGTGGACTCGCTGGAGGAGCAGAAGAAGCAGCTGATCGACCTGTCGGAGCAGCTGGAGGAGACCACGCAGGCCAAGCTCGCGTTCTTCACCAACATTTCCCACGAGTTCAAGACGCCGCTGTCGCTGATCAGCGGCCCTATCGACGACCTGCTCACCAACAAGGACATGCCCGAGAGCGCCGAGGTGCCCCTGGACATCCTCAAGCGCAACAGCAGCAAGCTGACGCGCCTGATCACCGAGCTGCTGGATTTCCGCACCTTCGAGGGCGGCAAGATGGTGGTCAACTACTCGATGGGCAACTTCGACGAGTTCTTGCGGGAGATTCTCAAGATGTTTGCGGACGTGATCCGCCGCCGCAACCTCAAGTTCAGCTACGAGACGGACGGGGCGGATTATGAGATCCCCTTCGACCCGATCAAGATGGAGAAGGTGTTCACGAACCTCCTCTCCAACGCCTTCAACCACGTGGACAAGGAGGGCACGATCCGGATCCGGCTCAACTCGTCCCGCACCAGCACCGGGCGGGAGATCTGCCTGTCCGTGTTCAACAGCGGATCCTACATCCCGCCGGAGAACATGGAGAAGATCTTCCAGCGCTTCTACACCCTGGACGCTTCGCAGAAGGGCACCGGCATCGGCCTCGCGCTCGTGACGTCCATCGTGGACGCGCTCGGCGGCACCATCCGCGTGGAGAGCGAGGAAGCCACGGGCACGACCTTCTTCGTCACCATCCCGCTGGAGCGGGATCTCCACACCGACGCCCGCATCAACCAGGCCAACTACGTCCCGGAATTCGCCATGCTCAAGCTGGCGACCATGGGCGAGGAGGACATGGCGTCCGGCATCCTCGACGAGATGGCGCGCGAGGAGGGCAAGGCCACGGTCCTCGTGATCGAGGACAATGTGGACATGCGCTACTATATCCGCAACATCCTCTCGCCCGACTACCACGTCCTGCTGGCCAAGGACGGCAACATCGGCATCTCCAAGGCGGTCAAGTTCGTCCCCGACATCATCCTCTGCGACATCATGATGCCGGACATGGACGGCTACGAGGTCTGC
>JAFZRG010000098.1 GCA_017619985.1 Bacillota bacterium
CACGTACGGCGCCTGCCGCATGTGCGTCGTGGAAGACGAAAAGGGCAAGATCGAGGCATCCTGCTCCATGGAGCCCCGCGACGGCCTGAAGATCCGCACGAACACGTCCAAGCTGCTGAAGCACCGCCGGATGATCCTGGAACTGATCCTGGCGTCCCACGACCGCGACTGCACGATCTGCGAAAAGACCGAAAAGTGCCAGCTGCAGGAGCTTGCGCTGCGTTTCGGCATCCGCCGGGTACGCTTCGAGAACACGAAAGAGCGCCTGGAGAAGGACGAATCGTCCGTCTGCATCGCCCGTGACCCGAACAAGTGCATCCTGTGCGGCGACTGCATCCGCATGTGCAGCGAAGTCCAGGGCGTCGGCGTCATCAACTTCGCCCACAGAGGAAGCGAGATCCAGGTCATGCCCGCGTTCGGCCGCAAACTGGCGGACACGAACTGCGTGGGCTGCGGCCAGTGCGCGGCGATCTGCCCCACCGGCGCGCTCCACATCAACAACCAGATCGGCGATGCATGGAGAGCCCTGCATGACCCGAATAAGCGCGTGGTCGTTCAGATCGCTCCGGCCGTGCGCGTCGGCATCGGCGAAGCGTTCGGCATCCCCCGCACCGAGAACTGCATGAACAAGCTCGTCGCCGCCCTGCGCATCATGGGCGCGGACGAGATCTACGATACGAACGTCGGCGCGGACATGACCGTCATGGAAGAGTCCAAGGAATTCCTGGAACGCCTGAAGAAGGGCGGCCCGTTCCCGATGTTCACGAGCTGCTGCCCTGCGTGGGTCAAGCACGTGGAGAACGAGATGCCGCAGTACCTGCGCAACATCTCCACCTGCAAGTCTCCGATGCAGATGTTCGCGGCGCTGCTGATGGATCAGTGCGCCAAGAAGGACAAGGAAGACGGCAAGAAGACCTTCCACATCGCCATCATGCCCTGCACGGCCAAGAAGATGGAAGCCGCGCGGCCTGAATTCGTCCGCGGCGGCGAGCCCGACGTGGATCTGGTGCTCACGAGCCGCGAAGTCATCATGATGATCAAGGAAATGGGTATCCAGTTCGCGGAACTCGAAGGCGAGTCTCCCGACATGCCCTACGGCATCGCGTCCGGCGCCGGCGCCATCTTCGGCACCACCGGCGGCGTAGCGGAAGCGGTCATCCGCCGCATCCTGCCCGACAAGTCCAAGGATACCTTAAAGATGCTGAGCTACAGCGGCCTGCACGGCGCGGAGGAGATCCGCGCGGTCACGCTGCCCTACGGCGACAGAGACCTGCACGTGGCCATCGTCCACGGCCTGGCCAACGCGAGAAAGCTCATCAATGAGATCGAGGAGGGCAGAGCCTACTTCGACCTGGTCGAGGTCATGACCTGCCGCGGCGGCTGCGTCGGCGGCGCGGGCCAGCCCTCGGTGACCATGGCGCAGAAGCGCGAACGGACCGCCGGCCTGTACGAGACGGACCGCGGCTCCATGATCAAGTCCTCCGAGCAGAACCCCGTCATCACAATGATGTACGACGGTCCGCTCAAGGGCCGCACGCACGAGATGCTGCACGTGCACTACGAAAAGCCGAAAAAGCCTGCAAAATAAAACCGGCGAAATAAGGCAAAATAAAACATCCCGGCTGATAAAGCCGGGATGTTTGTTATTTGAGGAAAAGGTTATCTCGCTGCGTCGATGGCGGCCTTCATGCGCGCAAATCCTTCCTCGAGGATGCTGCGCGGCATGGCCAGGTTCAGTCGGATCCAGCCTTCAGCGTTGCCGACGAACAGGGAATCGCCGCCCTCCAGCAGGATGCCCGCCTTGTTGGCGAAGAAGCTGCAGAGATCCTCTTCCTCGGGCAGCACCTTGCCCATGTTCACCCAGGCGAGGTAGGTGGAATCGGGGATCTCGTACTCCGCTTCGGGATAGTTCTCGTCCATGAATTCCTTCAGCAGCTGGAAGTTGCCGTCGAGGTATTCTCTCAGCTGGCGCAGCCATTCGCCGCCCTTCTCGTAAGCCGCCTTGTGGGCCGCCAGGGACAGCGGGTTCAGGTCGCCGACGGACTTGTCTCTGGATTTGAAGCGCTCGCGCTCCTCGTCGTTGCGGATGATGATGTGCGAGTGCATCATGCCGGCCATGTTGAAGGTCTTGCTCGCGGACATGCAGGTGACGAGCTTCTTATAGTCCGGCATTACCTTGCCCAGCGGCGTGTGGGACTTGCCGGTGCGCACCAGGTCGCAGTGGATCTCGTCGGAGATGACCCACAGATCGTTCTTCTCGATGATCTCTCCCATGCGCCTCAGCTCTTCCTCGGTCCAGATGCGGCCCGTTGGATTGTGCGGGTTGCAGAGGATCACGAGCTTCATCTTCGGGTCCGCGCACTTCTTCTCGAAGTCGTCCCAATCGACGTCCCAATGTCCGCCTTCGATCTTCAGCGGCGAGTGCACGAGCTCGATGTCGTTGTATTCGCAGGTGTGCAGGAAGAATCCGTAGGACGGGGTGAACGTGATGACCTTCTCATCCTTCGCCACGAGA
>JAFZRG010000099.1 GCA_017619985.1 Bacillota bacterium
GCGAATCTCTACTGGCACCGGATGAACAGCTACGGCGAAAAAGCGGCCCGCTTCGCGAAAGACGCCGTGCGCAGCAGCCCGGACGAAAAGGGATGCCAGTGGATCCTGCAAAAGGCGGAAGGCCATGCTGCCTGGGACTGGAACGAGTCCAACCACACGAAAGCGATCGGTTTCTGGCGTGAAGTGACCGCCGCAAATCCCGAAAGCAGGCTGTCCTACCTCTATCTGCTCGACAACCTGCTGGCGGACCATCGCTCGGACGAGGCCGAAGAGGTCCTCGCGAAGCTGAGCGCGCTGAAGGATACCCGTCCTGTCATCAACGAAGTCTACCGGGCTCACATCGCGCTCGCGCGGTTCGATGAGCCGGCGGCGGACAGCATCATCGAGGATCTTGTTGCGGAACACGCAGACGATTTCGCCTGCCTGTTCGAGGCAGCGCAGTACTACGCCGCGAAGTGCGATTACGAAAAGGCGATCGCGCTCTACGAGAAGTCCTTTGAGAACGAGCCGAGGCGGCCGCGTTTCTGGGACGAGCTGATGGGGATCGCCGATATCTACGAGATCATGGGCGAGTATGGAAAGGCAGCGCAGACCTATGACCGGGTCATCGGCCTGCTCGAAAACGAGTGGGGCATGACCGAAGAGACTGCTCTCCAATATGCGAAAGACGAAAAGATGCGTCTGCTGACAAAGGCCGCGCAGGCTTGTTGATCCTCCGCTTTTCTGCTATATTTTTAATAAGCATATCCCGCAGAAAGAAGAGGAGGATGACCCATGGCACACGTTCAGACAGACGTTCTGTATACGAGAGAATACCACGAAGACGCGATCAATCTGGGAAAGCCCGAAGCGTTTCCCTATTACCCGGCCACGGCCTTCGGCGCCACGGCGTTCGAGGAGATCAAGACCGCTTATAAACAGGGTTACACCTACATCCGCACGAACAACCCCGACCGTCACGTGCTGGAGGGTCTGATGACGAAGCTCGAGGCGCCCGGCATGGATGACGCCGACAGCGCCGTCCTTTCGTCCGGCATGGCGGCCATCACGGCGACGTGCGCGGCGCTGCTGCAAAAAGGCGACCACATCCTGAGCAACCGCTGCCTGTACGGCGAGACCATCGAGCTGTTCGACCTGTTCTTCGGCAAGCTGGGCGTGGAGACGACCTACGTGGACTTTTCCGACCTGGGCGCGGTCAAGGCGGCTCTCAAGCCGAACACGAAGATGATCTACACCGAGATCTGCGCCAATCCCACGATCGACCTCGTGGATCTGCCCGCGCTCGTGACGATCGCCAAAGATGCCGGCGCGCTGCTCGTCGTCGACAACACGTTCTGCAGCCCGCTGTCCATCCGTCCGCTCGAGTGGGGCGCGGACATCGTCATCAATTCGCTCACGAAGTTTCTGTCCGGCCATTCCGACATCCTGCTCGGCGCCGTGACCGCGAACAGGGAACTCATCCATAAGATCTACGACTTCTCGCTGTTCATGGGGTCCCCGGCGGACCCGTTCCCCGCGTTCCAGATGATCCGGGCCCTGGAGAGCGCGCCGATGCGCATCGAACGCCAGATGTACAACGCGGCGAAGCTGGCGGCGTACTTCGAGACCGATCCGCGCATCGTCAAGGTCAACCATCCGTCCGTCGAGAGCTTCCGCCAGAGGGACATCGCGAAGAAGCTGTGGAAGGACGACGAGAAGATCACGGGCATGATGAGCGTCGAATTCTGCACCGAGAACGACGCGAAGATCGACGCGTTCATGAAGCGCCTGAAGTTCGTGCATTACGCGCCGACGCTGGGCGGCATGCGCACGACGATGAGCCACCCGGTGACCTCTTCGCACAACACGACGCCCGACGACGTCAGAAGAGCGATGGGCATCACGCCCGCTCTGATGCGCATCTCCGTGGGCATTGAGAACATCGACGACCTGATCGAAGACTTCAGACAGGCGTTCGCGGAACTGGAATAACGGGAGGAGCATCCATGAACCATTCAGCAAGGAAATTATTGTCCGTACTTCTGACGGCGATCATGCTGCTGAGCGCAGCGGCCCCGGCCTTTGCCGCCGGATCCGGCGGCTCGGCAGCCTACGACTTGACCGTCTCCGCCAAGCTGGGCAAAGATCTGGCGCTGTCCGAAGTCTCCGGTAAGATAAGCGAAAGATTCGAGAAGGAATTCGGCGCGAAGCCCGGTCAGAGCGCGGTCCTGAAGCTCAGCCATACCAGCGACTGGTACGGCAAGATCTGCATGAAGAACGACGATTACATCTTCCCGGGCGCCAATTACGATTACGCTTCGCTCTCTTCGATGATGGTCTTTTCGCCTTCCGATACGGGCGAGTTCGAGACGGACTACACGGTGACGGACGGCAGCCGCGTGCTCACGGGCACCCTGACCATCAGCATCACGGAAAGCGGCAGTTCCGGCAAGCCGGTCTCCGGCGTCTCCATCAGCAAGACCAGTCTCTCGATGGATACCTACAGCAGCCGTACGCTCAGCGTCAGCGTGTCGCCGAACAACGCCAGCTACAAGGTGGAATGGGAATCCAGCAACACGTCCGTCGTGACCGCCGACAGCAGCACGGCGACCGTGACCGTCAGATCCAAGGGCAAGGAAGGGTCTGCTACGGTCACCGCGACCGTTACGGACCGGTCGTCCGGAAAGGTGTTCACCAAGAGCTGCAGCGTCACGGTCGAAACGGAGGAAACGCCTTCCGGCGGCAAGACCGGCTCCTATAATCCCAGTCTGACCGTTACCAGCGGTTCGGACTATACCGGAACGGGCATCTCCGACAGCATCTACAGCGAGTTCTACAAACGGTACGACAGATATCTGTCCGACAGCGCCACCGTGCGCCTTTCCGGCCTGAACACCACCTACGGAAGACTTTTCCTTTCCAGCGGATCCAAGGTCTCGGAAGACGTCGATTACACGTTCGGTCAGTTCAGAGACATGTCGTTCGAGCCTTATAAGGCGGGCACCTGGACCGGCAAATACAGCGTCGTATACGGCGGAAATACCCTGAGCGGCACGATGTCCATCTACGTCAACGGGTCGTCGCTTTCGGTAGAGCTCAGCCATACGAGCGTCACGCTCGCCCCGTACAGCAGCCAGTATCTGACCGCAACGGTCACGCCCAACAGCTCGTATAAGATCGCCTGGTCTTCGGACGATACGAAGCTGGTCACCGTCGAAGGCAGCGGCAACGCCGTGACCATCAATACGACCGGCAAGACCGGCACGACGAAGGTCCGGGCGACCGTGACGGACAAGAGCGGTATTCAGACGGTCAAGACCTGCTCGGTGACCGTGTCGAACGCGAAGATCAATACCTACGACCCGTCCATGTCCACCTATATCGGAAACACCACGGCGGGGACGACGATCTACGACAGCCTGAAGAGCCAGTTCCGCAGCGTCTACGGCGTAAATCTTCCGGATACCGCCGAGATCCGCTTCACCGGAGCGGGCGACAGCAAGATCGCCATCCGCAAGCTGGAGAAC
>JAFZRG010000011.1 GCA_017619985.1 Bacillota bacterium
CACTGCAGCGCGGCGCAGATCAGCCACACGGCCCATATGATCCTTCTTTTTCTCACGGTCTTCACGGCTTACCTGAGGCTGTCTGGGACCTCGACGGTCTTCAGAAGATCGTCGAGCACCTGCTGCGCCGTAGCGCCGGACAGCCGCGCCTTTTGCGTCAGGATCAGGCGGTGCGCGCAGACGTCGGAGAGCACGGTCTGCACGTCTTCGGGCACGACATAATCACGGCCCTCGAGATAGGCGTGCGCTTTTGCCATGCGGTCCAGGAACAGCACGCCGCGCGGGCTGATGCCGATCTCGGTCATCGGATGTTCGCGGGACGCCATGGAAAGCCGCGTCAGATAGGACAGGATGCTCTCCTTGGACGTGACGGCGCGCGCTTCTTTCTGCATGCGCACGACGTCTTCGCGGGTCACGGCCTGCCGTACGAGTTCGAGCGGGTCACGGTCCTGGCGGGCCTTCAGCAGTTCCATCTGCGCGTCGAAATCGGGGTAGCCGATGGACAGCCGCACGAGGAAGCGGTCCATCTGCGCGTATGGCAGCGACTGCGTTCCGGCTGTTCCGACGTTGTTCTGCGTCGCGATGACGATGAATGGCTCCTGCAGCGGATAGGTATTGCCGTCTACGGTGACCTGGCGCTCCTCCATCGCTTCCAGAAGAGCGGACTGCGTCTTGCTCGACGTGCGGTTGATCTCGTCACCGAGCAGCAGGTTCGTATCGTTCACCACGCCGGGCTTGTACGTAAAGGACCCGGTGCTCTTATCGTAGACGGAAAAACCGATGATATCGCTGGGCAGCACGTCGGGGGTGAATTGAATGCGGCTGTACGAAAGGCCCAGCGTGCGGCTGAGTGCCAGCGCCAGCGTAGTCTTCCCGACGCCCGGTACGTCGTCCAGCAGAATATGGCCGTCCGACAGGATCGCCATCAGGATCTTTTCGATCACGGCGCGCTTGCCGGAGATGGCTTTTTCGACTTCGCAGATGATTTGTTCCAGTTCTTTGTTCATGGTCTTTCCCGGTTTCAGTTCGTTTTAAGATAACAAATTATTATACCATATCAGCACCTTATCGGTACACAAAGGAGGAGGACTTCCATGTCCTCCTCCTTCATACAGACTTCCTGTCTATTCGATGGCGTCGAGCGTGTTGCAGATATAGACCGCAGCCTGTGCGCGGGTCACGAGCTCGTCAGGACGGAACGTACCGTCGGTGAAGCCGCCGACGATATCAGCCTTGGCCAGCTTTTCGATCTCGTTCTGGAAGATATATCCGTCGATGTCGCTTAACGCAGCATCTTTCTTTTCTTTATAGGATTCCGGAGTCAGCGCGCTGGCAAAGTAGAACGCCATCTGACCGCGGGTCACTTCTGTGTTTTCCTCGCCCTCGAAGGGACCGCCGGCGCCGAACGTTTCAGCGGGAACGATGCCCTCTGCGACGCAGTAGTCCTCGAACACCTGATACCAGGCGTCACCGTCCTTCTTATTGGCCTGGAAGTCATAGCCGTCACCCTTCTGCTTGCTGTGCAGCTGCGCTGCCATGACCATGATCTGCGCATGCGTCAGCTTACCGTCCGGTCTGTAGGTGCCGTCGGGGAAACCACCGATGATGCCGTTTTCATAAGCACTCTTCAGGTACGCTTCATACCAGGCGCCTGCCGCTACATCGGAGAAGACCGCGGATACGGGAATGCTGACCTCGATGCGACCCTGCGCTTCGGCATAATCGCTGCCGACGCGGTTCTCCAGCTCGTCCTTCAGATACATCCACACGACGTCGCGAACGACCGCGGTCGTGATGGAGCATCTCTCGTCAGCTTCGGCTGCTTCCTTGAAGATGTAGGAAGAGTCCATGCCGTTGTAGTTCGCGTTGCTCGTGATGACCGCGTACGTCGCGGCTTCGTCGAACGCCTTGCCGTTCACTTCGGTGATGGTCACGCGGCCGACGGAAGCGGCTTTGTACCACGGTTCCTTGTAGACTTCGCCCTTATCGTATGCCTTCGCGGCATCCACGGTATATTTCAGGCCGGACACCTGCATGAAGGACGCGCAGGCAGCCGCGCTCGCTTCGCTGTAGGGCAGTCCCTGGGAAGCGGCTTCCAGCTGTTCCAGAAGCTGAGCGCCGGTCATGTAGACCACGGCGACCTTGTTGGGATACGGCAGAACGGTCGCGAGCGTTTCCGCGTTGAACTTCCCTTCGGGGATGTCCGCGCGGAGGTTGCCGCCGTTCCAGAGCGCTACGACATTGTCCGCGTCGACGGCGATCTTGTTGTTGCCCGCGGTCACGACGTCTTCTTCGAAGTACTCATCGATCTTTCCGGATACGGCAAACCAGCGCAGCGCGTCGGTCCACAGGTCGCCGAGGTTGGTCTCGCCTTTTCTGGCCGCGTCGTCAGTGCCGTAGAGCGCCTGATCGGCGTAAGCTTCGAGGGTGTCATCCAGTTCGATCTCGTTTCCGTGCGCGTCGATGAACGTTGACGCATAGACAGAAGCCGCAAGACCGAAGACCAGGCAGCATGCCAGAAGGATGCTGAGCAGTTTTCTTGTTGTTTTCATGATCTGTTCTCCTAGTTTTCTTTTTGACTGTATGTTGTACGGCTTCGTGCCTTTTCCTGCGGCTTCATGCCGCAGATCGTTTAACGATTTGAGATGCGCAGTCCTATCCGAACAGCGCCAGCAGCAGACCGGCTGCCACGGCCGAACCGATGACTCCGGCCACGTTCGGGCCCATGGCGTGCATCAGCAGGAAGTTGGACGGATTGGCCTTCTGGCCTTCCATCTGGGAAACTCTCGCGGCCATCGGTACGGCGGAGACGCCGGCGGAGCCGATGAGCGGATTGATCTTGCCGCCGGAGAGCTTGTACATCAGCTTGCCGATCAGCAGGCCGCCCACCGTCGCGAACATGAACGCGAGCAGGCCGAGGCCGATGATGGCCAGCGTGCGGATGTTCAGGAAGCGGTCGTATTTGGCGGTCGCGCCGACGGAGACCGACAGGAAGATCGTGACGGTGTTCATCAGACCGTTCTGCGCGGTGTCGGACAGGCGGTTCGTGACCCCGCTCTCCTTAAGCAGGTTGCCCAGCATCAGCATGCCCAGCAGAGGGGCTACGGACGGCAGAAGCAGGCAGCAGAAGATGGTCACGATGATCGGGAACAGGATCTTCTGACCCTGGCTCACAGGACGCAGCTGCTCCATCACGGTCTCGCGCTCTTCCTTCGTGGTGAGCGCCTTCATGATGGGCGGCTGTATCATGGGTATCAATGCCATGTACGAATATGCCGCGATGGCGATGGGCGCCAGGTAGTCCGGCGCCAGTTTACTCGTGAGCCAGATGGCCGTCGGGCCGTCCGCGCCGCCGATGATGCCGATGGAGGCCGCGACGTTCGCGGGGAAACCGATGACGATCGCCAGCATGAACGCGGCGAAGATGCCGAACTGTGCGGCAGCGCCCAAAAGCAGCGACTTCGGGTTAGCCAGCAGCGGACCAAAGTCCGTCATGGCGCCGACGCCGAGGAAGATGAGCGACGGATACAGACCGATCTTGACACCGATATACATGATGTCCAACAGTCCGCCCTCATGCAGGATATCGCCTATGCTCATCGTGCCGGTGATATAGGCGTCCCACATCTCGGGGTGGTACATATTGGAGCCCGGCAGGTTGGTCAGCAGCATGCCGAACGCGATGCCGACCAGCAGCAGAGGCTCATATTTTTTCACAAGGCCCAGGTAGAGCAGGAAGCAGGCGATGGCGATCATCAGCAGCTGCCGCCAGTCGGACGTCAGCAGGTAAAAGCCCGAGGTGCTCCACAGCCTTTCCAGAATTGCAGGAATGTTTGCCATGTTGCCTCCTTAGATCACCAGCAGGACGTCTCCGGTCGCCACGACCGAGCCCTTGTCCTTTACGATCTGCCTGACCACGCCGTCGCAGGGCGCCGCGATCTCGTTCTCCATCTTCATGGCTTCGACGACCGCTACGGCGTCGCCTGCCTTGACCGCGTCGCCGACCTTCACCTTGATGGCCAGCACGTTGCCGGGCAGCGGAGAAGTCACCTGCGTGCCTTCCGAGACCTGCGCGGGAGCAGGCGCGGCAGGAGCAGCCGGTGCGGCTGCAGCGGCAGGTGCGGGCGCGGCAGCGGGTGCCGGCGCGGCCGGAGCTTTCGCCTCGTACTCGTCCAGCAGCATGGCCTGGCCTTCTTCCACTTCGACTTCGTAGATCTTATTGCCTAAATGCACTTTATATTTCATTGTCTCTATTCCTCATCGATCCTCTTTACGGAGATAAAACGGAGTTCGTTCAGGGGCTTGCCGAGCTGGTCCGCCAGGATGGCCATGACCATGGCCGCGTCTCTCGGGTCGGTGTTGTACAGCTTGACGTCGCCTGCGGTACCTGCCGCCAGAACGGGTTCGGGGGCAGGCGCGGCGGCTCTGACCGGTTCAGCCGGCGTTTCGGGCGCCTTCCTGTTCGTCACGTTGTACAGGATGATGATGATCGCCATCAGCATCGCCAGCGCGCAGAAGACGACCGCAATGCCCAGAACGGAATAGATCGCAGCAGTTCCGATACTCATTTAATCCATCCTTTCGATACTGAACTTGCAGATGTTCTGCTCTCTGGCGTCACGCTCGTCGAAGAACTTCTCGGCTACCGCGGGAAACGCGATGTAGCTGAGAACGTCCTCTTCGCAGCGCGCTCTGTCGCCGAGATACGCTTCGGCCTTCGCGAAGGCTTCTTCATCCAGCGGCGCGACCACGGGAGGTTCGCCTCCCAGGACTTTCGCGCGGACTTCCTCGTCGATCGGCGCGGGCGTCTTGCCGTATTCGCCGCGGCAGTAAGCCTTGATCTCCTTGGAGACGTTCTTGTAGCGTTCGCCTGCCATCACGTTCAGCACGGCCTGTGACCCGACCAGCTGCGATGTCGGCGTGACGAGCGGCGGATAGCCCATGTCCTTGCGGACGAGCGGGGTCTCCTTCAGCGCTTCCTGGAACTTGTCCTCGGCGCCGAGGCTCTTCAGCTGGGACAGCAGGTTCGAGATCATGCCGCCCGGCATCTGGTACGTGAGACACTGGGTATCGGTGGTAAGAGAGATGGGATTGAGCGTGCCGTCGGCCAGGAAATCGGCCCGAACGCCCTTGAAGTAGTCGCCCATCTTCAGCAGAGCCTCTTCGTCGAGCCCCGCGTCCATGCCCAGTTCCTTCAGGGCGTAGTACAGGGTCTCCGTGGCGGGCTGGGACGTGCCGCCGGACAGCGGCGAGATGGCAGTATCCAGCACGTCGGCGCCGGCTTCCGCCGCCTTGATGCAGGACATGAACGCCATGCCTGCAGTGCAGTGCGTGTGGATGATGACCGGCAGATCCAGCGCGTCCTTGAGGGCTGCTGTCAGCTCGTAGGCGTTGGCCGGGGTCATGATGCCCGCCATGTCCTTGATGCAGATGGACGAAGCGCCCATGGCCGCCATTTCCTTGGCGAGCTTGACGTAGGCCTCGCGGGTGTGCACGGGGCTGGTGGTGTAGGAGATCGCACCGGAGGCCATGGCGCCGGAATTGACGGCTTCCTCCACGGCGACCTTCAGATTGTCCAGGTCGTTGAGCGCGTCGAAAATGCGGATGATGTCGATGCCGTTGCGGACGGACGCGCGCACGAAGCGGCGCACGATGTCGTCGGGGTAGTGCTTGTAGCCGAGGATGTTCTGCCCGCGCAGGAGCATCTGCAGCTTGGTGTTGGGCATCGCCGCGCGGATCTTGCGCAGGCGCTCCCAGGGGTCCTCGTTCAGGAAGCGGAGGCACACGTCGAAGGTAGCGCCGCCCCAGCATTCCACGGAGTAGAACCCGGCCTTGTCGATGGTCTCCAGAATGGGCGCGAACTGGTCGAACCTGGTTCGCGTCGCCACGAGAGACTGACTCGCGTCGCGCAGGACGGTCTCTGTGAATTGAACTTTCTTCATACTCTTCTCCTTCGTTTTCTTGAGGTTATCCGGTCGAAGCGCGCGGGGGGCGACCGGCCGCCCGGAACAGCTCTCGGGAGGCTGAACCTGACCGCGTCCGGCCGGTCAGATCCCGATCAAACTGGCGTGGATACTAAAAACCCACTTTAGAAATATCATACCACTTTTTGCCTCCTGCGGCAACGATTATTTGTCGGCAAATCGTGAATTTCTTCACAATAATTGGCGCTTCGAAGCGCCGCCGGAAGCGGCGTTTTCGGTGAAAGGGAAAAATTGCCCCGCCCGCGCAAATTCCCGCTTGACTTTGTGTCGGGGAGGCATTATAATAGGCAAGCTCTCAATTGAACAGGTACTTCCTTGAGCAACACACGGAGATGTCGCGTAGTTGGTCG
>JAFZRG010000100.1 GCA_017619985.1 Bacillota bacterium
CAGACGATCTTCAGTGCGCCTGCATTGTCCAGCACGCCGCCTTCGCCGAACAGCACGTCCTGTACGATCGCACCCGTCGGCAGGATGCAATGGATGACTTCGCACCGCTCTGCCATCACCGCCGGAGTCATGCAGACAGCACCGAGGCCTGTCAGTTCCCTGACAGGCCCCTCCTCCAGATCATAGACCGCCAGTTCGCCGAGGCCCTTCAGCAGATGCTTCGCCATGGGCTTTCCCATGATGCCGAGTCCGATAAATCCGGTCATGATATTCTCCTATTCCAGATCGAGTTTCTTGTAGAATTCCGTGCCGTCCAGCGTCTTGAAGTAGTCCGCCAGCGTCTCCGCCCTGCGGATCTGCACGACGCTGCCGTCTTCCTTCAGCAGCAGCTCCGCGTGGCGCAGCTTGCCGTTGTAGTTGCTGCCCATGGAATGGCCGTGCGCGCCGGCGTCATGGATGGCGATGTAGTCGCCGATCGCGATCTCCGGCAGCATGCGGTCGATGGCGAAGCGGTCGTTCGATTCGCACAGGGATCCGGTGATGTCGTACTTGTGATCGCACGGCATATCTTCCTTGCCCAGAACCGTCACATGATGATAAGCGCCGTACATCGCGGGACGCATCAGATCGACACAGCAGGCGTCGAGACCGACGAATTCCTTGTGCGTATGCTTGATGTGCAGCACCCGGCCGATCAGCAGGTCGTACGGACCCGTCACGAAGCGGCCCATCTCGGTATAGATGGCCACGTTCGTCATGCCGGCCGGTCCGAAGATGCGGTCGTAGACCTCGTGCACCTTTTCGCCGATGATCTCGATGTCGTTGGGCGTCTGGTCAGGACGGTACGCGATGCCTACGCCGCCGGACAGGTTCACGAACGGGATGTCCATGCCTGTCTTGTCGCGCAGCTGCACCGCCAGCTCGAACAGTTCGCCCGCGAGCGTCGGATAATAGTCGTTCGTCACAGTGTTGCTGGCCAGGAACGCGTGGATGCCGCAGTGCTTTACGCCCTTTTCCTTCAGCATCTTCATCCCTTCGAACATCTGATCCGTCGTAAAGCCGTATTTAGCTTCGCCCGGATTGTCCATGATCGCCGTGTTGATCGTAAAGCTTCCGCCCGGGTTATACCGCACGGAAACGGTCTCGGGCAGCCTGCCGATGGCCTTTTCGCAGAAATCGATGTGTGTGATATCGTCGAAGTTGATGATGGCGCCGATCTTCGCCGCGTATTGGAATTCCGAGGCCGGGGTCACGTTCGAAGTGAACATGATCTTGTCGCCGGGCAGGTCCATGGCCTTCGCGAACGTCAGTTCCGCGCGGGACGCGCAGTCGCACCCGAAACCGTAATCCTTCAGGATGGCCATGATGGCGGGGTTCGGACAGGCCTTGACCGCGAAGAACTCGCGGTATCCCGGGTTCCAGGAGAACGCCCGCTTGATCCGCTCGCAGTTTTCGCGCAGTCCCTTTTCGTCATAGAGATGGAACGGCGTCGGATAGGTCTTGACGATCTCTTCGATCTGTTCTTTCGTTACGAACGGTCTCTTTTCCATTACAGGAACTCCTTTCCGACAGCGATGATCGCCTCTGCGACCTTCTTGATGTCCTCCTCCTCGATGGACCAGTTGGAGAGACTGCAGCGCAGATGAGGCACGCCGCAAACGCCGGACGGATTCAGATAGGTCGTGCCTTCCAGACGGATGGCCCTCTCGAGCGCGTGGATCTCTTCGTCGGTCACGCCCTCCTTGTTGAGCGTAAAGGCGAATCCGTTGATCAGGACAGGCTTGTGGATCTTATACACACCGCTGTCTTCGAGCAGTTTCGCGAATTTCTGCGCCAGTTCGCAGTCTCTTTCGACCATTTCGCGGAATCCTTCCTTGCCGTAGGCCATGAGCGTCATCCAGACGGCCAGCGCGCGGAAGCGGCGGCTGCCTTCGTTGCCCAGATGTTCGAGCGCCGTGCTGTCCGTCCAGTGGTCGGATACGCTCGTGGTCTGCGCATACGTGCGGTACTGCATCTCTCGGTGTTCTCTGCGCACCATCGCGATGGCGCAGTCGTAGTTGACGTTGACCCACTTGTGTCCGTCGATGGTAAAGCTGTCCGCTTCTTCTGCGCCGTCGAACAGCGGTCTGTACTTGGGCGAAGCCATGGCCATGGAGCCGACGGCACCGTCCACGTGCAGCCAGAACTCATATTTCTTCTTCAGGTCCGCGATCGCTCTCAGGTCGTCCATGTCGCCGCTGTTGGCGGTGCCCATGTTCGCGATGACGATGACCGGTTTGCCCGCGGCTTTCTTCAGCTCTTCTTCCAGCTTCGCCATATCGCCCGCGTCCCTGCCGGGAAGCTTGCCGTATTCGATGATGCTGTTTCTGCCAAGGCCCAAAAGCGAAAGTCCCTTATAGATCGAGGCATGTGCAAACGCGGACAGGACGATGGGTCTTTCTAGTCCATAGATGCCGTCGTTCGCGCTCTTGCCCTGTTTTGCTGCTGCCCATTCTCTCGCGCAGGCCAGCGCGTTCGTCGTGGCCATCGTGGCGCCGGACGTGAACGAACCGGTAAAATCGCTGCGCAAGCCGAGCAGATCCTTCAGGCCTTCGATGGCTTCGTCTTCGATCTGGCGGTCCATGCAGTCCATCTCGCCGAAAGCGTTCTGGTCGTACAGGGAGGTCAGCCAGTCGCCTGCCAGCGCTGCGGGGGTCACGCCGCCGATGACGTAGCCGAAGAACCGGGACCCGCTGTTCAGCGCCAGCCCTTCGCTGTACTCGTTTACGAAAAGATCGATCGCGCCTTCCGCGCCGAGGCCCTGCTCGCCCATCTTTCTGAGCGGCTTTCTTTCCCATACGGGAAGCGCCTTTCCGGTCTCGCGCTGCGCGAAGAAGCGTTCCGCCTCTTTTTCGACCCTCTTGAAGATCTCGAACTGCCGTTCTCTGTCGTTCTTCATTTTCTCGTTCATACGTTCCACTTATCCTTTCTGTTCTTCTTCGCTTCCGGCCTCTTCGCTGGTTTCCGCCGGTTTCGGGGGATATAGCATGATACTGACGGAAAAGATCCCGTCCTTCGTAGTGATATCCATCGTTCCGTTATACCGCTTTACCGTCGCGGCTACGGACGGCATGCCGAAGCCGTGACCAGGCTCTCTGGAGACCGGCAGGTGTTCGCGGTCGAAACGGATCTTGCCTATATAGGGGTTGTCGACGGTAAGGCCAAGCATCGTATCGGAAAGCATGCTGGAGACGACGTCGATCCTGCGCTTTTCTTCCGGCACATTCTCCGTGGCCTTCAGTGCGTTTTCGAGCAGGTTTCCGAGCATGGCGCAGAATTCGATCTCCGGGATGGGCAGCACCTTCGGAAGCCGCAGATCCCATTGCATCTTGATGTTTTTCGCCTCCGCCAGGCTCGCGTAATGAGATGCCACCGCGTCGACCGCCATGTTGGCGCAGAACGGCGTATACCCTTTTTTCAGGATGTCGGTGAACTGTTTGACGTAGTCTTTCAGCTCGTCGAATTCCCCGTTCGCGGTCAGCTCCGTGATGACCCGGATATGCTGCCGGAAATCGTGGCGCAGCGTACGGGTCTCATCCATGTAGCTGCGCAGTTCCTCGTAGCGCTTCTGCTCCATGCTGAGCACGGTGTTCTCCTGCTTGATCTCCGCGTTCTCGTTCAGACGCATGGACGTCCACCAGAACAGATGGTAGATCAGGTACAGCGCGAGCGGGTACAAAGCCAGGCCTACCAGACCGACGGAGCGCACACGGCCGACGCGCAGCGTCGCGATGTCCTGCGGATTGATGTAGATAAAGATCGCGCACAGCAGCACGAGAACGAGCGAAAACGCCCACCAGGTCCTGTTCAGGCGCTCTTCGTTCAGCAGATAAGGCAGTTTGACGGCCAGCGTCCTGTAGAAAAAGAGCAGGATCAGGAACGTGATGCCGACGCAGATCAGGGACGACCGGATCGTAAAGGGTCCTTCGTCCGGTTCGACCGGCGCCGTCAGGAATACCGAGTAGACGGTCGTGAAGAAACAGAGCATGCAGGCGTTCAGGAAGCAGAAGATCTTCTTCGTCATGTTGAGCTGCACGGTGAGCGTAAAGACCTCGAAACAGAGCAGAAGCAGCGGCAGCAGGATAAACCCCGTCGATACGTTGAACCGGACGCAGGCGTCCGCGCCGATCAGGATGAAAGCGGTCATGAAACCGCCGATCAGCAGCAGTACGACCGGCCATTTGAAGCGCACGTGATTCCTTACCGGCAGATACGCCATGATGGCAGCCGGGATGCAGATGGTCAGTTCCAGCGCATGGCGGATAAAGAGTTCGTTCGTCATCTTCCCCTCCTCATCCGCGTGATCTGGTACTGGGAGAACTGACGGATCAGTTCGGGACGGTTCTTGGTCCGCAGCGGATAGCTGCTGCCGTCATCCATCCTGAAGATCTCGCCGTTCAGGGACGATACGTGGTCCATGTTGACAAGGATGCCCCGGTTGCAGAGGAGAAAACGCTCGTCGGCAGTCAGGATCTGCTCCGTCTCTCCGAAAGTCAGCATGCCCCGGACAGAGCTGCCGTCCGTCAGTCGAAACAGCACCGCGTGACCCTGGGAGATCACGGAAACGATCTGGCTGTACGTGACCTGCACTTCTGCTTTCCCGGCTTTGACGGCGATCTCCGGTTCACTGCCGGACAGGACGCGCAAGGCTTCCGCCAGCACGTGGTTGAGCTGCTCTTCTTTATAGGGTTTGATCAGATAATCGAAGGGATGGATCGGAAACGCATCGAACGCGTATTCCCGGGAGGTCGTGAGGAAGCAGATCAGGAGGTTCGTATCCTCCTTGCGCAGCTGTTCCGCAAGTTCGATACCCGTCATATCATCCATGCGGATGTCGAGGAACGCGATCTGAAAGAGATCCTTGGAAAACTCGCGCAGCATAGCTTCTCCGCTGTCATAGACATAGGTCTCGGCTTCCAGTTCCTGCTTTGCGTACCATCTGGCAACGTCTTTCTCCAGGCGTTCCCTGTCCATTTTCAGATCGTCGACGATCGCGATGCGCCATTCCATAGGTGTCTTCCTCTCCTCCGAAAAAGCATATTAGTACAAATACATTATATCATCGTTTCTCTGCGATACCATAAGAACATAAAAAAACGGGGACAGACTGTCCCCGTTCCGTAAACCCCTTTTCTACCCCATCGCCTTGAACAGTTTCGGTGCACTCTTGTACAGGATGCCGATCACGATCACGGTGATGACCGTTTCCACGGACATGAAGCTTCCGTTGTAAGTCAGCGAATAAACAATGGCTCCGACGCCGTCGTTCGTGATGGATCCCCATACGATGAAGCCGGACAGGAAGTGCGCCAGGAAACGAAGCATGCAGACGCAAACAGTGCCGAACAGGATGCCCTGCATCTTCTTGTTCTCCCCGAAGGGCTTCGCGAAGAACCAGGCGAGCCCCAGCGCGGTAAACGGCACCAGATAGTCAAGGACCACTTCCAGCGCCATGGCAGTCGCGGTGCCTGCCGGCGTCGGCCACAGGCCGCCCAGCAGCATCTGCAGCAGACTGTTGGCAAAGCCGGACAGCAGGCCCCAACGCGGACCGTGCCGCAGGGAGATGAGGATGAAAGGCACCATGGAAGCCGCGGTGATGCTGCCTCCGTTGGGCATCTCGTAGATCTTGATCTGGGCGAGGATCGTGCCCAGCGCGACGAGGACGGCGCATTCCGCCAGGATCCTCGTTTTATTCGTGTTGTTCATGACTTGTTCCTTTCCGGATAAAAAACCGCACTCCTGGGGTCAGGAGTGCGGTCAAATGCAATACAGAATATGCTCCCTACGCCGGCATTACCCGGATCAGGTAAAAGAGTATGTTCTCAGCCGGACTGCACCATGCAGCTCAGCACCCCTGTTATCGTATCGATTATAGCACGTTTGCGCTAGGCGATAAAGCCCTTTTCTTTGAGGATCTCCTCTGCCTTTCCGGCCTTCGCCTCGTTCACCATGACGACGGGACCCGTGCAGCCCATGCCGGATTCGGCATAGATGCCCTTCTCCCACAGCGATTCGACCGCGGCGTCGATGTCCGTGACTTCCACGCCGTGGATGTCGACGGTGACGGTCTCCTTCGCGGGAGCCTTCACCTTGGCTGCCGGCTTCTCGAACGCGTGCTTGCCTTCGGAACGCATCTCTTCCAGGATGTCGTTCATGCCGGCTCTCTGCGCCTTTCTCAGCTCTTCGCCGGAGATCTTCAGCCAGTTCGAAGCTGCCAGCTGGCTCGCATACTGCACCGCATTGGCGATGACGGGAGCGCCGGAGGCTCTGGAGATGATCAGGATCAGTTTGCCGTAGTTGCCGCCGATGCCCGGGCCGTAGCCGTAACCGCTGGCTTCGAAGTTGCCGCCCGTGTTGAAGGACGAGAACATCTTCATCATCAGGTTGCCGGTGAGCGGGTCGCAGGCCAGCACGTCAGGCGTACCTCTCAGCACGTCGTTGCCGCGCATCATGTGGCCGCCGTCCGCTCTGCAGGATTCGGCGAATTCGAACGAATAGCCGTTCTCCTTCAGCTTAAGCAATGCTCTTTCGCATCTTCTCGCGTCGTCCGCGTTCAGGATGCCGACCGTCGGCTCTTCGATGCCGCAGGCCTTCGCCGCGATGATGCCGTAGATCGCGTTCTTCACCATGGCTTCGGCTCTGTCGGTGGAGCTGGTGCCTGTCGTGCAGGCGATGAACATCTCCTTGCCGAGCGCCGGGGTCACGACGCGTCCGACGGTGGATACGCCGATCGGGAACGGATAGTGGGACGTGACCGCGCCGTCGATCTCACCGCTCTTGAGCATGGCTTCCATCTTTGCGTGGCAGTCTTCTCCGTCGATGATGACGGCCTTGCAGCCCTTGTTTGCCGCGAATTCCACAGCGTCGACGAGGTTCTGCGGGTCAAGCTCGTAGCCTGCCGCCGCGATGCCGATGACGGGCACCTTCACGGCCGGAGCCGCCGCCTTCTTTTCGTCCTTTTTCGTATTGGCCTGGACGAGGAATGAGATGCCGTCGAACAGGTTGGTCATGCGGCCGAGGAACAGAGATCCCTTGCCGATGATCATGGCATTCTTCGTCTTGCCGGACATGATGCTTTCTCTGGCGTAACCCAGATACGGCACACCGGATGGAATGTGGCCCTGCGTAGGCGCATAGCCCTTCAGGCCGTGCTCCTTGACGAAAGCGGGCAGCTGCGTGCGCTCCATCTGGCCGAGTTTGACGCCGAGAGCGCCGATCATCTTATAGTTCGACTCGGGGACGTCCCCTGCCCCTGCGGGCTTCGTGATGTCCGGATTCTGCATCTCGGGGGAATATTTGTCCACGTCGAGGATGGTCATGCCGGCTTCCGCCAGAGGATCGGTCACAAGGGATCCGATGACTGCCTGCGGCGCGGATCCTGTACCGACTCTGTGTCTGCCGACGATATCCGTATTGATCTCGGGGCTCTTGCCGTCGTTCTCGGAAACGAGGACGGCGAAGCCGCCGAGGCAGTCTTCCAGGATGGGAAGGCCCTTCTTGACGTGGTCCTTGCCGTTCATGCCGAGCTTGGCCGTGCAGCCGCCGCCCGCGACGACGACGTTTTTGAACGTCCCCGCCTTGACGAGGGATGCCGCTTCCACGATGGCGTGCGCGGGACCCGCGCAGAAGCCTCTCGTGTCACTGCCCGTGGCATTTACCAGCCCTGCGATCTCCGCGGCAGCCTTCGCGAAGTTGCCGCCGCCGCGCTGGTTCATGTCGCCGCAGGCCTCTTCGCTGCAGTCGATCATGTAATCTACGTCGGCGGCATCGATGCCCGCATTTTTGACCAGATGCAGCACGGACAGGACTTCGGACGCCTTGGAAACGAGGTTCTCGAACATGACGTGCGCGCTCAGGTTCACGTCCACGTCGTGTGCTCTCTTGACGTAACCGACGGCCTTATCCGCGAAGATCAGCGCCTCCGCGCCGTCTTCGATCGCGCTCTTGATCTCCGCCGCTTCGTCCCCTTCCTTGATCAGGGCGAGGATGTTTTCGTTCATCAGTGGATGCTCCTTCAGCTTCGGCAGCGTCTTCGCGACGAACTTCTTGTCCAGGCGGACCAGGTCGAACACGTCGCACGCCTGCATCAGCAGGATGAATTCGTCTTCGGGCATGATCTCGCCGAACTTGCCGAAGCGTTCGGGCTTTTCGACCTTCTTGTCTGCCCATGGTTCCGGGATCTGCGCCAGATCGTCGATCGGAAGATTTCCGATGTAGGTCTGGTTGGGCGGATACGCCAGGCAGTCCTCGTAGGACCTCATGTGGGAAGGAAGCTCCTTCAGATAATCGGAGCCCGGATTGACGACTTTTTCTGTTGTCTGGGTCGTGCCGTGATGCATCACCATGCCGGGCACGTGGACCAGGATATATCCCGCTCCCTTGATCACACTGTAGCTCATAATACAGTTCCTTTCAAAAAATACGAGCGGCGGACGGGCCTTTTTGCCTCGCCCGCCGCTTGTCTTGCCTGCTAACCGGATCGGTTAAAGCTGGTCTCTGATGGCATTCATCTCGCTGCAGATATCATCCACATCGAGCACCATCTCCATCATCGAGATCTGTTCGTCATAGACGTCCGGATCGAATTCAGCTTTGACTTCGGGTTCACATACGTGATAAACAGTGAGTCCCAACGAGACTCCCGCCAAAGGACCTGCGAAAGTGGGGTCGCCCAGCGTAACGGTCTCGGCTGCCAGTCCCGCTGCCTCTCCTTCGGCTGCGCCTAAGAGAACGACAACGTTTTCGGGGCCGTACTGTTCGCTGAACTCCTTGACTCTCTTCTGGTTTTCCAGGTCCATGGCACCTGCGGCCGTTCAGACGAAGCACTCTGTCGAAGCGAAGACGACTTCTGCTCCGGCAGATTCCGCGCATGCGGCGATCGCAGGACCCGGAATGCCATCGCGGTCTCCGATGATGATGACTTTCTTATCTTGTAAGATCGCCATTCTACATTCCTCCTTTTCCGTTTACAGGGTGCTATCACAACGGGGTTTGACCCATTGCAACCTAGATGTATTTTTCGACCATCGCCGCGACGTTTTCGGGCGTGGCGTCGTCCTTGACGAGCTCTTCCACCTTCTCGCCGTCCTTGTAGACGGTGATGGTGGGCAGGCCCAGGACCTTCTGGCCGATGGCCAGTCTTCTCGCCTTGGTGGTGTTCAGCGAGCAGAACTTCATCTTATCGCCGTACTGATCCGCCAGAGCGTGTACATGAGGCATCAGAGCGGCGCAGGGTACGCAGCCGTCTCCGTAGAAGTCTACGAGCACGTAGCCTTCCGCCTTCAGCACTTCTTCTTCGAATGTGAGTTTATCAACTTCCAGCATGGTTTTCCTCCTATTCCATCTCGTCGACGTAACGGGCTGCCTGCCAGGCGGCGATGGCGCCGTCCGCCGCAGCGGTCACGACCTGGCGCAGTTCCTTGACGCGGCAGTCGCCTGCTGCGTAGACGCCGGGCACATTCGTGCGCATCTCCTGGTCGGTCACGATGTAACCGCGTTCCATATCCACCTTGCCTTCGAACACCGCCGTAGCGGGCTTGAAGCCGATGAATACGAACACGCCGAAAATGCCGTCGTCCTCATCGGCGACGATCTCGGTCTGCTCGCCGGTCTTGACGTTCTCGACGACCATGGAGCTTAAGATGCCGTCGCCTTTGAGTTCCTTGACGACCGTATCCCACATGAATTCCAGCTTGTCGTTTTTGAACGCCTTTTCCTGGATGGACTTGGCCGCGCGCAGCTCGTTCCTTCTATGGATGATAGTGACCTTTCTGGCGAATTTTGTCAAGTACATCGCCTCTTCCACGGCAGCGTCGCCGCCGCCGACCACGAAGACTTCGAAGTCCTCGAAGAACGCGGCGTCGCAGGTGGCGCAGTAAGAGACGCCCTTGCCGGTGAATTCCGCTTCGCCCGGGCAGCCGATGAGAGCCGGCGACGCGCCGGAAGCGATGATCACAGCCTTAGCTTCGTACGTTTCCTTACCGCATACGATCTTTTTGACGGGTCCTTCCAGATCGACTTCCTGTACGGTGTCGATCACCTTCTCGCAGCCGAACTTGGCGGCCTGCGCCGCGAAGCGGGCGACGAGCGTCGGACCGGATTCTTCCTCCAGGCTGCCGGGATAGTTTTCGATCTCGGCCGTCTGCACGATCTGTCCGCCGTCCTTCGCCTTCTCGATGATGAGCGTGGACATGCGGGCGCGGCCGGCATACAGCCCGGCGGCAAGCCCCGCGGGGCCTGCGCCTATGATCACGATGTCATACTGTTTTGCCATTTCCGTTTATTCCTCGAATACTGTCTGTCCGTCCACGGGCGTCTCGAGAGCCTTGAGGGCTCTGCCGACCAGCTTTTTGCGCAGGTCGTGCTCCTCCTCGTGGGAGAGCGCCGGGTTGCCCAGCGGATGCGGGATCGCGACCGTCGGGACGATCCTGTTTGCGCCGACGGTGAGAGAGATGGGCACGACCGTGCACATATGTACGACGGGAATGCCGGCTCTTTCGATTTCCTTTACCATTGTTGCACCGCAACGTGTACAGGTTCCTCAGGTACTGGTGAGGATAACAGCCTGCACGCCGTCCGCGATGAGTTCCTTGCTGAACGTGTCAGCGAACTTCTTGGCGGAAGCGACGGCCGTGCCGTTCCCCACTGTCGCGTAGTAGTAATGGGAAAGCTCACCGATGCGGCCTTCCTTTTCAAACTCTCTCATGACGTCCACGGGCAGGACTCTGTTCGGGTCAGCGTTGGCGTAGACCGGATCGTAGCCGCCGTGAGCGGTCTCGTAGGTCTTGTCCGTCAGGACGGTGACCCCGTCGATGTCGTACTTGCCGTAGTGAGACGCGGAAGAAGACTCGATGTGGTCGGGATTGCCCTTGGGCACGATGCCGCCGGAGGTGACCAGCGCGACCTTGGCGTGGGCCAGGTCGGCGACGGCCGGATTCGGCTGCACTCTGTCGAACTGGGGCATGGGATATTCAGTCTCGAACGGCTCGCCCGCCAGCTTCTTCAGAAGCATGTCGACGGCTCTCTCGGAACCTCTCTTCTCCTCGAACAGATCCTTGCGGATGCCGGTCGGGAAATACCCTTCCGCCGCGGCGCTGCCGAGTTCTTCGCCCTTCGCCATGCGCAGGGCGACCGGAGCCATGGCTGCCACGGCCTTTCTCATGCCGGCCGCGGAATCCTTGGTCTTCATGATGATGGTCTTGGACTTGAACATGTCCACGCCGGGGTTCTCATCGTACATGCCGGTGAGCGTCGGGATACCCAGTCTCGCCTTGACTTCGCTCGCGACGGTGCCGCAGGCGACGCCGTAACGGCCCGCATTGAATGCCGGTCCGCAGATGACGATGTCGGGCTTTTCTTCCGCGATCATGTCGATCACGGTATCGATCGCTTCTTTGTTTTCGTTGAAATAGCTGTCACCGCAGAAGACCGTAGCAACGATCTCGGCTTCGCCGCCGAACGCCGCGTTGAACGCCATGCCCGGGCCGACGAATCCCTTGACCTTTTCAGGAGGAATGTTCGCCATTTCTTCTCCGCCTTTGCCGGCGTAGAACTGGTTGATGTAGTGTACTACCTTGATCATGTGCTTCCTCCTTTCTATCTTGCGCTGAACTTATTGAAGCCCATCTCGTTCGTCGCTCCGGTGATGACCTGGAGCTCGGCGATGATGGAGCCGTCTTCCTGCAGGGATCCGCTCCAGCCGCCGGCGATCTTGTCCACGTATTCGATGTGGCCGATCACCTTGTCCAGCTTCGGCAGATGGATGACCGTGTTGGCGTTGCCGCCGGTGACGCAGGCGTTTGCCGCGACGTCGGCGTCCGCAAGGGACTGGGACGCGCCGTCCTGACCGGCGTATTCGTCGGTGATGATGACGGTCTTGACGCCCTTGGCTTCGATCTTCTTGCAGTTCATGATCAGGTCGGTATCGGGATTGCCGAAGCCTTCCTGAGAGATGATCGCGCCGTCCAGGCCCAGGAATTCGCAGAGCTTGGCGGACCAGTCGGAAGATCTTTCCTTATCGGCCAGATACACGTTCTCGTTCGTGATGATGACGCCGACGAAGTTCAGATCCTTGCCGTGGCGGGCGTACAGGTCCTCGATGACGGGGTTGTTCAAATGGTGGTACGTCGTGTTCTTGTCGCAGGCGGACACGCAGTTGCCGCTGATGATCGCGCCGTCCATGGTCTCGGTCGGATAGATCATCGTGGTGAGGGACTGCTTGGCGTCGACGCCGTAGACATAGGTGTCGTGCAGCAGGCCCTGGGACTGCAGCATCAGCACGTAGCCGACTCTGGGAAGGTCCGGATACAGTTTGATGCCTTCGGAAACGGAAGGCGTTTCGTAGGTGCGGATCTCTCCCGCCTCGATGTCCTTCGCCAGCTTGCCCAGATAGGTTGCGGCCTTCAGTCCCGCGATGCGCACGGCCTTCTCATAGGCGTGCTGCAGCGTGCCTTCGACAGGTTCCACGCACACGACCAGATTGTTGAGCTGAGAGAACGGCGTGTACTTCGCGCCTTCTCCGCACATGTCGATGATGCCTTCCTGGAACCCTACGATCTTACCGGTCGTGACCACGGCAGCGCCTTTCAGGACGTTGGTCCTGCCGCTTCCGACGGTCTTGACCTTGGCCATCCAGCCGGGGAACACGCCGCCTTCGCCGGATACCTTGACTCTGGGTTCGATGACATCCTTGACCGGGGTGATCCGGACGGATTCGCCGGGTCTCGCGATATCGAGTTCGCAGCTTGCCAGGGTCTCGTCCTCGAGGATGAGGGCTTTGAGTTCGTCCTTGTTGACGTACAGGGTCGAACCTTCCACTTTGCTTTCCGCCGCGAACTGGATATCAGTGATCTTGATGATACCCAATTCCAGTTTCATGTTGTTTCCTCCTGTGATTCGGGGGTTGCGCCGGCAAGTCTAAAAGCCTTCCAGCGCGCTTGTGATCAGACTCAAATCTATCATCCGGAAATCCGCCAGCATCCGTTCCGGGGTGTTGACCCCACGGTCCGGCCGCGTGACCTGCGCGAACTTATCGAACGTCCCTATGGCGTTTTCGATGAGCATCAGGCTGTCCGTGTCCAGGGCGCCTTGTTCGCTACTGACGGCGATGGTCCGGTACGGGGTCTCGTTCGGTTTGAGACTTCCCATGAGCGGATGGGTCAGCAGGCGGTGGCCCTGATGGACGAGGTCGCGCGCCTTGACCAGCACGTCCCGGTACGTTCCGTCGATCCGGAGGATGTTTTGGTCCTTCAGTTTCGTTTCCACGTCCGGGTTGTTCGTTAGGATGATCAATGCAGCTTCCTTCCGGGTAATAAAAAGAACAGGAAAACATAATGCCTTCCTGCTCTGTACACTAACCTGAGAGTTTCTTTCCTGTGCGGAATTTGCCCCTTCGGTGCTTACGCTCTCCAGAGGTTCGTCCGGCTGCGGTCCTTTTACCTGAGATAATCGCTGCCTGCCCTGGCCGGGGACGGACAACTTACGCCTTCGGTGCGCTTTCCGCGCTCTCCCGCAGTCATCAACCGACTGTTCTGAATCTGTATTTTAATTGTACCATCCGCCTATTTATCGGACAAGCGAAATAGTGTGATGATTTTATAAAGAATTTTAGTAGAACACTCTCCTGTCGTCCTGCAGCCGTGTGATCTTGGCGTTGTCGCAGTACTCGAGGATCATCAGGGCATATTTACGGGACGTATCCAGGTGGTCGCGCAGCTCGGCAAGCGTGATGGAACCGTCCGTCTCGATCTTTTCGCGAATCCAGGCAACGGTCTGCTGCAGAAATGCGCTGTCCAGGCAGAACTTGTTCTGCACGCGCGTCAGGCGGCCGTCCGCGCACATCGCGGCGATCAGGCGTTTGCACTCTTCCTTGTCCTTGCGGCCGGCGAAGACTTCGTCCGGATCGGGGCTTTCACAGCCTGCATCCTTATAAATCCTGGCGATCTCGTCCATCAGGCGCAGCTGAGCCTTGGTGAAATTTACGGCATAACCCTGCTTCCCTGCCGCAGCCGGCGTCAGCGCCAACGCGCCGGTCTCGCCGAGGTACTGCAGAACGAGGTCCAGACGCTTCGCGTCGGTGATTCTCACCTGGCCGCCCAGCTTGCTGCGCAGTTCCTCTCTGGGCATGGCGGCGAGCAGCGGATTCTTCGCATAATAGGCGTCCAGGATCGAGAATGCAGCGTCTTTTATGTAGTTGACATAATCTTGATGTACGTAAATATTATCGGCAAGCAAGACCGCTTTCCCTTGCGCTGCAAGGTTTTTCAGTTGTTCTTCTGCTTCGCTTTCGGATAAACCGAGCTGCTTTGCCAGCTTATCCGAGCCCGGGAACGTCTTGCTTTCGTCCCGCAGCACCTGCTCCATCTGGGCGGCGTCATCGCCGCTCTCGCGTATGGCAAGCGCCTTCAGAACGGTCTCGTCCCCCCTCTTGTGCTTCGGCGCATTCGCATTGAGTACAACGCCTCCGCCGACCGTCTCCACCGGGGAATAGTAGCGTACGACGAACGGATCGCCCTGCTTCACGACGACAGGCTCTTCCGTCCGCAGCTGCGCATAGCAGTTCTCACCGGGGTTCAGCGCGTCGCGGTCCAACAGTACCGCCTTGCACAGCACCTGCGCGGAACCGTAATGCAGATGCAGCCGGGAACCGTTCAGGACTGTGCGTTTCGAGTCGCTCAGCACCTGCAGCCTGACGTCGATCATGGACGCCGGCGTCAGAGAATCTTTTGCCGCCAGCACGTTGCCGCGGGCGATGTCCTCCTTGCGGACACCTGTCAGGTTCACAGCCGTGCGCTGACCCGCGTAAGCCGCGTCCACCATCTTGCCGTGCACCTGCAGATTGCGCACCTTGGCGGCAATCCCTTCCGGATAGACCGTCACTTCGTCGCCTGTCCGGATCATGCCCTGGGTCAGCGTGCCCGTGATGACGGTGCCGAAGCCCTGGATCGTGAACACGCGGTCCATCGGGATGCGCAGAAGTGCCGGATTGCAGTTCTTTTCGGCTGTTTTTGCGACTTCTTCGAAGATCAGGGCTTTCAGTTCTTCGATGCCCTGCCCCGTCTGCGAAGAGACCCGCACACAAGGCGCATTTTCAAGGAAACTGCCCTTTACGGCTTCGCGCACGTCGGATTCGACCATGTCCAGCCAGTCCCCGTCCGCCGCCAGATCGGCCTTCGTGATGACGAGGATGCCCCGGCGGATGTTCAGCAGTTTCATGATGTCCAGGTGTTCGACGGTCTGGGGCATGACCCCTTCGTCCGCCGCCACGACGAGCAGCACCAGATCGATGCCGCCGATGCCCGCCAGCATGTTGCGGATGAATTTCTCGTGGCCCGGCACGTCGATGATGCCGATATCGGTGCCGTCCGGCGCCTGCATGTCCGCGAAGCCAAGCTCTATCGTGATGCCGCGCTGTTTTTCTTCCTTCAGTCTGTCCGCATCGATGCCGGTCAGCGCCTTGATCAGGCAGGTCTTGCCGTGATCGACGTGACCGGCCGTACCGACGATTACGTTACGCATATTTTTACTCCAAAAAATACAATGGCGGGAGCATGTGAGAATCGAACTCACCAGGCAGGCTCCTAACCTGCTACAACGGTTTTGAAGACCGCGGGGCACACCGGCACCCATCTGCTCCCGAAAAAGGCGGATAAAACCGCCTCATTTATTCTAGTTGCTTATCCCAAGGATGTCAATGAGCGCAAGGCGCAGCACCACAAGGTCGCCTTTCGAGAGCGTGCGCAGATCCAGCAGCACTTCGTCTTCTGAGATCCGCGCGACGACGGGCATCTTCCAATGCCGCAGCGCTTTCTGCAGCGCGTCGACGGACATGCCCAGCGGTCTGACCCAGACGCACCAGGTAGCCAGGTCCAGCATGGGAGCGGAACCGCCGCCGACCCTTGCCACGTCTTCCCGGATGCCAAAGCGGGCGTTCAGCCCTTCTTCCGCGAGGCCCGCCGCGAATCCCTGCGCTTCGTCCTTCAGCTCCGCCGCCGGTCTCGTGACCATGGACAGCACGGGGATCTTCTCCATCGCTTCCTTCGGGCTGCGGTAGATGCGGAGCGTCTGTTCGAGCGCTGCGAGGGTCATCTTGTCTACCCGCACGACGCGCGCCAGCGGATGCTTCTTCATCTTCTCGATATATTCCTTTTTGCCCGCGATGATGCCCGCCTGCGGTCCGCCCAGCAGTTTGTCACCGGAGAACAGGATGACGTCCGCGCCGGCCGCCAGCGCTTTCTGCGCCGTCGGTTCGTCCAGGCCGTAGGAGCTCAGGTCCTCCAGCAGGCCGCTGCCCAGGTCGTAGATCAGGGGCAGTCCCTTGCTGTGGGCCAGCTTCGCGAGTTCCTCCGCGGGAACGTCCTCGGTAAACCCGATGACACGGTAATTGCTCGGATGCACCTTCAGCAGCGCCGCCGTATCCTCTCCGATGGCCCTTTCATAATCCGCGAAATGCGTCTTGTTCGTCGTGCCGACCTCTCTGAGGACCGTACCGCCCTGCTCCATGATCTCGGGAACGCGGAACGAGCCGCCGATCTCCACGAGTTCGCCCCGGGAGACCACGACCTCTTTTTTATAGGCAAGCGAAACAAGGCATAACAGGGTCGCTGCGGCGTTGTTGTTGACCGCGATGGCGTCTTCCGCGCCGGTCACCTGCGCAATCAGTCTGCTCACGTGGTCGTGGCGGCTGCCGCGTTTGCCCTCTTCCGCATCGTACTCCAGCGTGGAATACGAGCAGGCGATCTCCGCCGCTTTTTCCGCGGCCAGGCGGTTCAGCCTTGCCCGTCCGAGGTTCGTGTGCAGGATGATGCCGGTCGCATTGATGACGGGCCGCAGCGAAGGTCTGTCCTCTTCCTCGAGGATGGCACAGGCGCGCGCAGCGGCAGTTTCGGGGCTTACATCCGGGTCACCGCCCGCCAGCAGCTCCTGCCGCATCTCCTCCACCGCTTTTCTGACCGCTTCCAAGGCCGTTTTCCGGTCCGTAGACGCGAGAAACTCCCGCATGACGGGTAAATCCATCACCACGTCCGCTTTGGGCAGTTTTTTGAGTTTTTCCTGTTTGTTATCCATTATCCGAACAGCTCCGCAGCCTTCCTCGCGAACCTTTCTCCGTAGACCTCGAAATTATCCCTGAAGTCCTCCAGATATGCCTTTTCCTTGTTGTGGTTGACCCCCACAGGGCCCAGATGGATGCAGGGATCCCCGCAGGCGCCGCCGCCGGAATAGCACAGCATGCCGATGGTAATCAGGTTCGTCAGGAGGGACTGGATGACCAGGTCGCCGCCGCCGTGCGTGAACTGTACCGTGGCGAACGCGCCGCCCAGTTTGCCGCCGAACTCAAGCTTCGGAGCTTCTTCCAGCAGCCAGGTGCGCATCTCGGCCGTCATGAGCGCGTAATACGAAGGGCTTCCGAGAACGATGCCCTTGCTCGCCTTGACGAAATCAGCGTCCACGTCCTTCGTGGAGAACGCTTTCGCCTCGATGCCTTCGATACGGTTCATGCCTTCGCAGATCCACTCCGCACACTGCTTCGTGTTGCCTGTTCTGGAATCATAGATCACGGAAAGTTTCATGGGTATCTCCTTTCGGTATGAAACAGTTTCTGTACCTGTTTATTATATCATAGCCCCGGACATAGAAAAACTCCCGGCACGAAAGCCGGGAGCATTCCGATCGCTGTGATCATTCTGCCTTGTTCGCTTCTCTCTTCGCCTTGACCTGGTCGTTGACGTAGATCTCGATCCTTCTCTTGCGGATGGAAGCCTGTCTTTCCTTGAAGTACTGCTCCATCTCGTCCTGGATGTGGTTGCGGATCTCTTCGACGGTCGCGGCATCCTTGTCGCCGGCAGCCTGTTCGAAGGATTCCTTCAGGTACTCGTCTTCCATCTCGGTCTGATCCTTGATGAATTCGGAGATCTGGTCGCTGTTGAGACCTACTGCGGCGAAGAGGATATAATCGATCATTGCGGCCTTGATGTCAGGGTCCGCATTATCCGTCTGGTTCTGCTTTACGATCGTCGTCTGCAGAGCCATGTCGAACGCAGCCTGCAGAAGCTTTTCTTTTTCAGTCATTTTATAGTTACCTCCGTTAAGTTGAGCAGTGTTTTTATAACCTGCAAGAACATTATAACCCACCTGAAAAGAAAAAAACAAGAAAAGCGCAAAATTATTGCAAAAAAGAGAAACTCCCGGCGATGAAGCCGGGAGTTCAGAGGTTCTATCCGTGTTACTGTTTAGCCCTGCATCTGCTTGGCTACTTCTTCCGCGAAGTTCTCGACTTTCTTTTCGATGCCTTCGCCTACTTCGTAGCGGACCATCTCGACGACCTGGATGTCCTTGCCCAGCGCCTTGGCGCAGGAAGCGATATATTCGCCTACGGACATGTTGGAATCTTTGACGAATGCCTGGTCAACGAGGCAGACTTCCTTCAGAGACTTCTTGACGCGGCCCGTGATCATCTTTTCGATGATCGCCTGGGGCTTTCTCTTGTTTTCGGGCAGTTCGTTGTTCTCGTTCATGGCCTGAGCGAGGATAACTTCCTTCTCGTGAGCCAGATATTCGGGATCGACGCTTGCCTCGTCCACATACAGAGGTCTCATGGATGCAGCCTGCATGGCAACGTCCTTGCCGCAAGTCGTAACTTCTTCGACGGATGCGTCGGTCTTCAGACCGATGATGACGCCGATGCGGCCGCCGCCGTGGGAATAGCCGACGTACTTGACGCCCGGCGTATTGCACTTGACGGCTCTGCGGAGGTTCATGTTCTCGCCGATCTTCGCGATCTTGGCGGTCAGGACCTCGGCGACGGTGCCTTCTTCACTGTAGGTCATTTCCTTCATGCACTCTGCGCAGACCTTGTCCGCGGCCAGAGCGATGTCGGCCAGCTTTTCGACGAATTCGATGAATTCTTCGTTCTTTGCGACGAAGTCGGTCTCGGAGTTGACTTCCACTGCGGAAGCGGCGGAACCATCAGCGGCGAATGCCATTCTGACAAGCCCCTCGGATGCGATGCGGCTCGCCTTCTTCGCGGCCTTTGCGAGGCCGTTTTCTCTCAGATAGTCGACCGCTTTGTCCATGTCGCCGTCTGTGGCGACGAGGGCCTTCTTGCAATCCATCATGCCGGCGCCGGTGGCGTCGCGGAGTTCCTTAACGAGTGCTGCTGTAACTGCTGCCATTGTTTTCTTCTCCTTTGACTACTCTTCGACTTTAGCTTCTTCTGCTGCTGCGGGGGTCTCTTCTGCAGGCGCTTCGACCGCTGCTTCTTCAGCGGGAGCTTCTGCGAAGGATTCGCCCTGCTTGCCTTCGATGACGGCTTCGGCCATCTTGCCGGCGATCAGCTTGACCGCTCTGATGGCGTCGTCATTGGCGGGGATGACGTAGTCCACGTCGTCCGGGTCGCAATTCGTGTCGCACATGCCGACGATGGGGATACCCAGGACTCTCGCTTCCTTGACGGCGATGCGTTCTTTCTTGGGGTCAACGACGAACATCGCACCGGGCATGCCGCGCATGTCCTTGATGCCGTTCAGATACTTCTCAAGTTTTTCCATTTCCTTTCTCAGGGTCTGGACTTCCTTCTTGGAGAGCAGATCGAACGTACCGTTGGATTCCATCTCCTTGATCTCGGCCAGTCTCTTGATTCTGGTGGAAATGGTCTTGTAGTTGGTGAGCATGCCGCCCAGCCATCTCTCGTTGACGTAGAACATGCCGCATCTCTCGGCTTCGTCCTTGATGGCGGCCTGCGCCTGCTTCTTCGTACCGACGAAGAGAACGGGCTTGCCTTCAGCCGCAACGCTCTTCACGAAATCGTAAGCGTCATCCACCTTGTGGACCGTCTTGGACAGGTCGATGATGTAGATGCCGTTTCTTTCGGTGAAGATGTACGGAGCCATCTTGGGGTTCCATCTTCTGGTCTGGTGACCGAAGTGAACGCCGGCCTCCAGTAACTGCTTCATAGAAACAACTGACATAGATATACCTCCCGGTTAAAACCTCCACCTGTTCGATCCTGCAGAAAACCCTTGCGGGCACCGAAATGCAGGCCATCAGGTGTGCGAAATAAAATACTGTCACGCAAAAAGGAGCGCAACATAAGCATTATACATATGGTGTACGCCCCTTGCAAGCATTATTTTATGAGATCCTGAATTATTTCTCCGGCCATCCGCAGACCGGCCGTCGCAGGCATGTAGGAGATGCTGGGGATGACCCCGTTTACGATGTCCGTGACGGGCGGTTCGGGGGAATACACGACGGTGACCCCTTCAACGATACCCTCTTCCTTCAGCCTTTTGCGCATGACTTTCGCGAGTCTGTCCTGCTCGGTTTTTTGAATATTGCAGACCTTAAATGCAGAGGCGTCGAGCTTGTTGCCGGTGCCCATGGCGCACAGGATGGGCACGCCTGCCCCGCGCGCCGCCATGATCAGCAGCACCTTCGCGGCCACGTCGTCGATGCAGTCGGCGATATAGTCCCAGGAAGCGACGTCCAGATCCGCAAGCGTATCCGCGCCGATGCGGAACGCGAACTTGCGGATGTGCGCAGCCGGATCGATATCCCTGACCCGATCTTCCGCGACATCCGCCTTCAGGCGGCCGATCGTGGACTGCAGCGCCAGGATCTGGCGGTTGCAGTTCGTCGGGTCGACGCGGTCCATGTCGCACAGGCCAAGCGTGCCGATCCCGGCTCTCGCCAGCGCTTCCAGGCAGTACCCGCCCACGCCGCCGAGGCCGCATACCAGGACTTTCGCGTTCTTCAGTTTTTCTACGGCTTCTTCGCCGACGAGCGCCTGCGTACGCTGATAGAGTTCCTCGCTCATGAAAACCTCTCTACGGAAGCAGGTTGCACATCGTGGTGAGCGCCTGCTCCTGCGTGTAGTAGCCGAGCGGCGAGAAGGTGTTCTTTGCCGTGGACGTGGAGCCCATGATGCCTGCGCGGGTCACGTAATCCACGAAATCAGCAGCCCACGCGATATCCTTCGCGTCTTCGTAATCCAGAGGATCCCCGTCCGCGGTCCGTCCGACGATCTTCGCCGTATTCGTCAGCATGACGGCGGCTTCGCGCCTCGTGATGGAACCGTTGGGATCGAACGTCTTTTCTCCCTTGCCTGCCACGATGCCCATCTGATAGGCCTGCATGACGTCGAGCAGATACGTGTCGTTGAAGGCTTCCCGGGCGGTATTGTAATCGATGCCGTTGCGGTTCAGCAGCGCGTTGTATTCGCTGCCGGTGTAGTACTGCTTGATCAGCGAGACCGCAAGGCTCGCGAATTCCGCGCGGGTGATGTTCGCTTTCGGGATCAGATCGAACCCGTCGGGGATGAGCCCCACATCCTGCGCCTTCTCCACGTAGCCTTTTGCCCACGCGGAGGGCTCGCCCGCCATGACGGGCTTCCCTTTTTTGGGGATCGCAGCCGTGCTGCCGTAGTCGACGAAGTGCAGCATGCTGGCCAGTTTTCTTCCCGCCGGCTGCACGTAGCCTGCCTGCGGCGTGTACAGTGTGGAGGACGCGCCTCCGTCCAGCGCCATGGCATCCACGGCGCCGATGCTCTTCAGATAGTCGATGATCTGTCCGAACGTAGCGGTGCACTCGCCGATCATCAGGCTGCCGTCGCCCATGACCGCCGCGAACGTGCGCTGCGCCTTGTAATCCCTGCCCATCTTAGGATCGGAATTCGTATTCTCGGAGAACTTGTCGACGCCGCCTTCGAGCAGCCACGGGCTGCAGCCGACCGCGGTCACGACTTTGTCCCAGTCGGCCTGCGTGCCGGCTTTCTCCGGGGTCAGTACGGTCTCGATCTCCGCCAGATTGCCCACGTGCGGATCCGTGCTCCAGCTGCAGGAATTCGCCCAGGCGTTGGTGTTGAACACGACGACCTTCTCCCCTGCCGCCGGCACTTCGAGACGGGTCAGGCCTTTCTGGATGTCCGTCACCATTCCGCCCTGGATGCGCACGACGACCGCGCCGCTCTGCAGAGCGAAGCCATAACCCATCTCGGACGTGAACATGTCGATGGCGGAAGCGTCGGTGTGATAGACGTTGACGCCCCAGAATACGAATTTATCCTTGCCCCGGAACTTAGCCGAAACGGAGACGCTCACGCGGTCGATCAGATACTTTCCGTCCTCCGTGACCCCGAGCAGCACGTTCTTGCCGGAGCCTCTGCAGATGACTTCGCCGCCGCTCATCAGCATGCCCATGATCTGCGCGCAGTTGTCCGGATAGGAAAGCGCTTTGCTGCCGCTGTAGTACGCGTTGAACAGCGCGCCGTTGACGGAAGCGGTCAGCGTGCCGGGCATGGCGTTCGCCTTCGAAACGTGGTCGGCGGCCGGCATATCCTTGTTGATGCTGTTCTGGCCGATCGTGATCACGGCTCCGATCGTTCCGTTCGACGGGATCGTCACAGCGTTGCCGGTGTTTCCGCCGATGGAGATCGGGTAGGGATCCGCCGCATATGCGGGCTGTGCGCACAGCGGAAGCATCAGCACCGCGCACAGCAGAACGGCAAACAGTCTTCGTTTCGTGTTCATAACAGTTCTCCTCATTCGATGATAGCGTATTTGACTTTGATGCGGTCCAGCTTCTCCAGCATGGGCTCGGCGCCGAACCAAAGGAAGATCCAGGTCGCCGCCGCGTGGACGCAGTCTACCGGAAAACCCGTCAAATAATAGGTGAGCAGGATCTTCTTATCGAGCGTATGGACCCACATCAGCGCCGCCGCGGGGTTCATGATGCCGCCGTAGATGATGATCGCGCACAGCGCGCCGAAGATGCACAGAGACAACCTCGTGCGCCGCAGCACGCCTTTGCGGTACAGCACCCCCGCGAGGAATCCGATGATGCCCATCGCGAACATCTGCCACGGGGTCCACGGGCCCTGCGAGAACATGACGTTCGATGCGAGCATCGTGACCGCCCCCACGAGGAAGCCGGTCTCGCCGCCGAACGCGACGCCCGCGATGATCGTGACCGCCATGACGGGCTTGAAGCTCGGCAGCATGAAAAAGACCATCCTGCCTGCGACGCCGATGGCGCACAGGGTCGCGATGATCACGAGTTCCCTGGCCTGGGGCTTTCTGCCCTCGAAGATCAGGAAGAACGGCAGCATGCACTCCAGCAGCACCAGAAGCGCGATGAAATAATACTTGCGGCCGCCCAGCCAGGTCTCCCCGGCGAACAGCGTGAGCGGGATCAGCAGCAGGATGAGCGCGGAAGCGACGACCGTCCGCTTCGACAGTTTGCGCTTGTCAAGCGGCGTCTGCAGCGCCGTGTCCTTTCTCGTGCTGCGTCCGCTGATGCTCAGGGCGAAGACGACCAGGAGCGCGATGAAGATGCCGTACTGCAGCATCTGGTCCGAAGCCATGGCCGCGACGCCTTTTTCGTTCAGCAGCGAACTGAGGTCCTGCCCCTTCATGAAGCGCAGGAACATCACGAAAGCGGACACGCCCGAAACGAGCGCGACGATCTTGCAGACCGGGCTGAGCTTCGCGCTGTCCATTGCGGAACTTTCCGCTTTCGGCAGCGGCATGCGGTAGTACCCTGCCGGCATCTCCTTCTCAGAAGGCACGTCCGCGCCGAGCGATCCCATGACGTCTTCCGCCGTGACCGCGCCGGGCATCACGTCCCTCGCCATGCGGCTCGCGGCCGTCGTATAGAACGTGTTGCCGGGGAAGAATGCCGAAGGGTCGTCTTCCGAGACGACCGCGCCGTCGAAGAACATGGCGCAGCGGTCCGCGTATTTCGCGCAGAATTCCACGTCGTGGCTGACCATGACGATGGTGACGCCCTTCGTCTGCAGCGCTTTCAGGATCGCCGCGAAGACCTGTTTGAACTCTGCGTCCAGGCCCTTGGTCGGTTCGTCGAGCAGCAGGATGTCCGGTTCGAGCAGCAGCACCTTCGCCAGCGCCGCTCTCTGCTGTTCCCCGCCGGACAGATCGTACGGATGACGGTCGAGCAGGTCCTGCAGGCCGCACAGGTGCACGACGCGGGCCGTCTTCTCTTCCCGGTCCGAATCCTCTTTGGGCAGCATCTCGAGAAGGTCTTCGCGCACCGTTTTCTTCACGAACAGCGTCTGCGGATTCTGCGGCAGCATGCGCACCGCACCTTCCGCATGCACCTCGCCGCGGTACGGTTTCGCGAGGCCGCAGAGAAGTTTCAGCGAAGTCGTCTTGCCGCTGCCGTTGCCGCCCAGCATCGCGTAGAACTCGCCCTTCCGCACTTCCAGAGAAAGCCCTTTCACCACGTCGGGAAGATCCTTTTCATAGCGGTAATACAGTTCCTCCGCACGAAGCACGACAGGAGCTTCTCCGGATGCTGCCGGGCTTTCCTCTTCCGCCTTTTCCGCAGCTTTCAGAGGATGATCCTCCGCGTACGCTTTCAGCCAGTCCTTGCCTTCGCGCACTGTGAGCGGCACGTCCGCGTACTTCTCTCCGTCCGGCGCCGCAGCCCAGATGCGCATGGCAGCGGGCATGGCCAGGAACATCGCGCTGCCCTTGTCCCGCAGCGCAAGCCCCGCATCCCGCGGTGACCCGCAGAACACCACTTCACCTTTGTCCATGACGATCGCCCGGTCCGCCAGGGTGAACGCTTCTTCGAGCCTGTGCTCGGTCAGGAGCACCGTCGTACCGAGTTCTCGGTTGATCTTGCCCAGGGTCGCCAGGAAATCCGACGCCGCAATGGGGTCGAGCTGGCTCGTAGGTTCGTCCAGGATCAACACCGTGGGGCGCATCACCATGATAGATGCAAGATTCAGCAACTGCTTCTGACCGCCGGACAGTTCGGAAACGTTCTTATAGAACCAGTTCTGGATGCCGAAGAACGAGGCCATCTCGGCCACCCTTCTTCGGATCTCGGGCGTCTCGACGCCAAGACTCTCCAGCCCGAAAGCCAATTCGTGCCAGACCTTGTCCGTCACCACCTGGTTGTCCGGGTTCTGCTGCACGAAGCCGATGCGTTCGCTCTGCGTGCGAAGATCCATGTCCGCCAGGGATATGCCGTCGATCAGGATCTCTCCCGTCAGGATGCCCTTCGGCGCCATAACGCTCTTCAGCTGCCGCAGCATCGTCGTCTTGCCGCAGCCGGACGGTCCGCAGAGCACGGCAAAATCGCCCTGCTGCACCGTAAAGCTCGCGTGCTTTACGGCAGGGACATCTTCCTGCGGATACGTAAACGTCAGATCCCGGACGACAAGCGCTTCCATACACGGTCCTCTCTGAGGTCAAGAAATACGGGGGTAAAGCAAAGGGCGAAGTAAACGGCCTGGAACGCGAAAGGCAGCAGGCCCCACGCGCCTTTCACGGTCGGATAATACCGCCAGGCGAACGCGCCGGCCGCCCAGCCGCCTGTCAGGAACAGGCCGCAGAAGACCAGCCACAGCATCGCCAGTCTGTCGCGGCTGTCGAAACGGTAGATCGAGAACGCAGTGCGTCCGGGCTGCCCATAGCCGCGGCAGCGCATGGAATCCGCCGTTTCGATGCCGTTTTCCAGCGCCCAGGTGATCATGATGGACAGGATCGTGACCGCCTTCTTCAGCCTCTGCAGCACACTGCCTTCCGACACGTCCCGCCCGAGGCTCGCCTGGGCTTCGCGCACCGTGTCCAGCTGCGCCTTGAAGCGCGGCACGAAGCGCAAAGTCATAGATAGAACGAGCGAAAGCGCCGGGATGACGCGCCCGAACAGATACACGAATTTGTCTGAGGTCATCACCGCGGTGTAGCACGAGAACCAGCTGATGACCGCCGCGATCATCAGCGCCGCCGCGATGCCGTAATAGATGCTCTCCGCGGTCAGCGGATTGCCAGTCGGCAGATAACCCAGGATCGTCGCTCCTTCGTGGTTGAACACCGGGTTGACCACCGCAGCGAGCAACATCATGGGCAGCAGAAAACAGAGGGAAAAGCGCGCGCCTTTCCGCCCGTTCAGATACACGTTATAGGCGATAGCGGCCGACAGAGTGATAGCCAGAGACACCGGGTGCATCCAGCACATCGTCAGCACCATCACCAGCCCGAAATACAGAAAATTCACGGCCGGATGATAAGAAGAAAACGTATCGCGGTCCTTCAAATCTTTTGCCTTTCTTAATAGCTTCCGGCGGCATATCCGCCGCCTACGTCGGCACCGAGGTCGCAGGTATACAACCAACGAATTATGTCACCCTCTTGCAAAGCGTAACGGCTGCAGCCGTAATTGGGGAACCACCCGTTGACGGAGTACATCCACCCGGACAGTTCGCCGCAGTCGAATTCGTAGAGATTGGCTATCCCTTCGATGTAGGCGCTGTTGTACATGGGCGTGTTCTCGAACTCCATGTGGATGCCGTTCTGACGGCAGGTACGCTGCAGCACGTTGAACACGCTCTCACCTTCATAAAACGTCACGGTGACCGGCGCCAGGATGACCCCGCCGGCGGGCACCAGATCGGTCTTTTCCGGGTCCAGCCAGTCCATATGATCCAGGATCGTATTGCAGCTGATGGAGATCGTGCAGGTATGCGCCACATCCGTGACCGTCAAGTTCTGCGGATCCACCGGTGCGGGATTGCCTTCCGTAACGGGATCTGTCTGCGGCGGAGCCTCTTCTGCGGCAGGAGCCGGTTCCGGTTCTGCGGGACCTTCCTGAGGCCCGGGTGTCACGGGATTCTGCGGTCCTTCTGCGGTCGCGGGATCGGTGCTCTCCGCCGGCTCCTCAGCCTCCGCGCTTACGGGTTCTTCCGGCGGCGTTACTTCCGTCTGTTCCGCCGGCGGATCTTCGACTGGCGGAACCGTCTCGGCCGATACCCCTTCCGGAAGCGGAGCGACAGGCTGCTCCTGCGCTTCTTCCGCGCTGCCGGCATTCCAGCCGTGCATGCCAGGCGCACTGCCTCCGTACCAGAACGCGAACGCCAGGACCGCTGCGGCAGCGACGCCTATAATGATCTTCGTACTCGTCTTCATAACAGATCCGCCACTCCCAGTAAGTTAAAGAGCATCTGCGCCACTTCCGCGCGCGTGACCGCTTTCAGCGGCTCTATGTTCAGTGCGCTGTCGTCCAGGATGCCGCTGTCATAGCAGAACGCCAGGAACTTTCTCGCCCACTGCGCGGACTGCGTATAATCCGCAAAGGGAGACAGCGTGTCGCGGATGCGCGCCGCGTCGTATTCGATATCCATACCGCAAAGCTTCGCCGCAGCCGCCACCATCGTCGCGGCCTCCTGCTTCGTGATCGTTCCGCCGGGGTTGAACTTTCCGTTCCCGACGCCAGCCACGATGCCGTATCTGTAAGCTGCCGCGATGCGTCCCGCTGCCCAGTGCCCTTCCGTATCGGCAAAAGTGTTCGCATCCTCCGGCTGCAGGCCCAGAGCAGCGGTCACCATGCAGCAGAACTCCGCGCGTGTCATGGTCCGTTCGGGACGGAACGTGCCGTCTGGATATCCGGAAATGATCCCTCTCGCCGCCATCGCTTCGATCGCCTGCACGTTGTCGTGCAGCGCCGCGTCCTCGAACGTGGTGCCGGGTGACGTGATGGGCACAGTCTGCACGGCGGGATCTTTGCCGGGCAGGCCTTTGCCGCCCTGCGTTCCGTCCGGATCCGCCACGGTGATCGCGTCGCTCATGCGGTAGAGGCTGTTCTTTCCCTGCCGCAGACGCAGCGCATCGACCATACCGTAAAATCCCTGTTCGGACGTCAGCTGATTGTTGCCGCTGCCGTCTGCCGTGTGCAGGAAACCGCCGGCATTCGTCTGATAGCTCAGAACGTTGTCCAGCAGCGATCTGCCGTTCTTGATGAACCGAGGATCCTCCGGAGAGATGCCGAGTTCGCACAGTCCGACCATGACCTGTACCGCACTTTCGCAGGTGTATGTTCCCATGGTCGCAAAGCCGCCGTCTTCCCCCTGCTGCCGGCTCATGCAGTCCACGGCCTTTGCTACAGCCTCCGCTACGGCAGGCTGATCCGTATATTTCGACAGCGCCTGCAGCACCATCCCGGTGATATCCGAGTCGGCCGTGAGATTGTCCGTCGAGGCCGTCTCCGCGGTCCCGTACAGGTTCCAGCCGCCGTCCGGGAGCTGGCTGTTCACAAGGCAGTCCACGTACATCTGCCGGGTCGCCTGCGTCGCCGCTTCGGGATCGACCGGCATGGGATAATCGCGGCTGTCCAGAGCGATCAGCGCCCAGACAGGCCCGTTCAGCCCCTGCCATATCGTCTTATCGTAGTCGCCGAGCGGCTTCGTCAGGTCGTAACCCGCTACGTTTCTGGCGTCTTTGCCGATCGCCGAAACGGCGATGATCAGCCGGGAATATTCCGAATACTTTTTCTCATGCAGCACGCCGCCGCATGCTTTCACGGATTCCTCCACCGCACGGTAATACTCCTGATAATACGCTTCCGGCACGTCGATGCCGCTCCTGGCAAGCCCGACGACGGCCCATTCCCCGCCGATATTGCCCGGCTGCGGGTTTTTGACCGCATCCAACATATATGCTGCCGCGTTTTCCACCGCCTGCTGCAGCGTATCTTCGCTGACCGCCGCGAAACAGCCGGCAGGAACACTGCCTGCCAGCAGCACGAAGATCATCAGGATCATAAGAGATCGCTTTATCGTTTTCATGGAGTCCTCCACCGCATAGTAATACATGATAATATTAGCATTTTGCGTCGTCGCGTTCAAGTGAACGCACCGCAAATGACCCGCCGCACTGCTGCTTCGCAAAAAATACAAGAGCGGCCTCTGCGCAAAGGCCGCTCTCATCGTTTTGTCCTTTAGCTAAAAGTCTTTTCCGAATCTATTATTCCTCGGGGACTACCTCTTTGCCGTCATAATAACCGCAATTGGGGCAAACTCTGTGAGGAAGCTTGGGCTCGTGGCACTTCGGGCATACGGATAATGCCGGTGCGGACTTTACCATGTTCGCAGATTTTCTGCTGGATGTTTTAGCTGAGGAAGTTCTTCTCTTAGGTACTGCCATTTGGAACACCTCCTTCTCTAGAAAAATTAACGAATTGAGTATAGTGAACGGTCCGGATTTTGTCAACTACTTTCCGGTGACGATCTCGTAGGTATCCTTCGCGATCATCAGTTCTTCGTTCGTCGGGATGAGCAGGATCTTGACCTTGCTGGAATCCTTGGAAATGACGGTATCCTTGCCGCGGACGTTGTTGCGCTCGTCGCACAGTTCGATACCCAGCGCTTCCATGTTCTCGCAGATCGCCTTTCTCATCGTGATGCCGTTCTCGCCGAGGCCCGCCGTGAACACGATCGCGTCGCAGCCGTTCATCTCCGCCATGTAGGCGCCGATGTAGCTCTTGACTCTGTGCGCGTAGACCTTCAGCGCGGTGGCAGCTCTCTCGTTGCCCTCGTTCGCAGCGGTCTCCACGTCGCGGAAGTCGGAGGAAACGCCGGACAGGCCGTAGACGCCGGATTCCTTGTTGATGACCTTGTCCATGCCGGCCAGGTCCTTGCCTTCCTTCGCGGCCACGAAGCCGAGGATGGCAGGGTCGATGTCGCCGCAGCGGGTGCCCATCACGAGGCCCGCGACCGGGGTGAAGCCCATGGAGGTGTCGAAGACCTTGCCGCCGTCGACAGCCGCCAGGGAAGCGCCGTTGCCCAGGTGGCAGGTGATGATCTTCAGATCCTTGATGTCCTTGCCCAGCATCTCGGCAGCTCTCATGGAGACGTATCTGTGAGAGGTTCCGTGGAAGCCGTAGCGGCGGACGCCGTACTTGGTATAGTACTCATAGGGCAGCGCGTACAGATAGGACTCCGCGGGCATGCTCTGATGGAACGCGGTGTCGAAGACGCCTACCATCGGGGTGTCGGGCATGAGGGCCTGGCAGGCGGCGATGCCCTGCAGGTTTGCCGGGTTGTGCAGCGGCGCGAGGTCGATGCATTCTTCGAGCGCCTTGATGACGTCGTCGGTGATCAGGACGGAGCCCGCATACTTTTCGCCGGCGTGCACCACGCGGTGACCCACCGCGCCGATCTCGTCCATGGACTTGGCTACGCCGTGATCCGGGTCGGTCAGGGCGTTCAGCACGTGGCCGATCGCGTCCTTATGATCCTTCATCGGGGTCTCGAGCACCCACTTGTCCATGCCGATCTTCTCGTGCTTGATCACGGAGCCTTCGATGCCGATCCTTTCGACAAGGCCTTTGCACAGGAGTTCTTCGGTCTCCATCTCCAGGACCTGATACTTCAGGGAAGAGCTGCCGCAGTTGATAACTAATACTTTCATACGTTTTTATCTCCTTCAGGTTGATTTATGATGAAACGTTATTATTCTCTGTTTGCCGCGCGCGGGCTGCGGGGCATCTCCCAGGCGTCGTGGTCCGTATGGAGCAGCTTGTGGCTCTTGTGGCCCAGCGGCTTCTGGAAGTACTCCTCGTACATGCGGATGACGTCGGGATTCTCGTGCGAGAACCGCAGTTCGCTCTTGACGTCCAGTTCGCGCAGGTAGTCTCCCCTGCTCTCCGCCAGTTCGCGTCCGCCGTGGATGGGCTGACCGCCGCCGCCGGAGCAGCCGCCGGGACAGGCCATGATCTCCACGAATTCGTATTCCGCTTCGCCTCTGCGGATGGCTTCGATGATCTTCCTCGTGTTGCCGAGGCCGGAGACGACGGCGCAGCGCAGCTTCTTGCCCGCCACTTCGTACGTCGCTTCCTTCCATCCGTCCATGCCGCGCATCTCGGGGAACGCGTCGGGGCTGGGGTTCTCGCCCGTTGCCAGGAACACGGCGCTTCTCAGAGCCGCTTCCATGACGCCGCCGGTCGTTCCGAAGATGACGGCTGCGCCGGTGCCGGAGCCGAGCGGAGAATCGAACGGTTCTTCCTTGAGTTCGTCCGGGCGGATGTGGTCCGCGCGGATGAGCCGGACAAGTTCTCTCGTCGTCAGCGAGACGTCCACGTCGGGATCGCCGCAGGCGTCGTTCATGCCGGGGATCGCGCACTCGTGCTTCTTCGCGGTGCAGGGCATCACGGAGACGCAGAAGATGTTGCGCGGGTCAACGCCGATCTTCTCGGCGAAGTAGCTCTTCGCCACGGCGCCGAACATCTGCTGCGGGCTCTTGGCCGTGGACAGCTGTCCGGTCATGTCCGGATACTGGGACTTCAGGAAGCGCACCCAGCCCGGGCAGCAGCTCGTGAACATCGGGAATTTATAGACGCCGCGCTTGGCGAGACGGGCCAGCAGCTCGCTGCCTTCCTCCATGATGGTGAGGTCCGCGGAGAAGTTGGTATCGAACACGTAGTCGAAACCGAGCTTGCGGATGGCCGCCACCATGCGTCCGGGCGTCGCCTTTTTCTTATCTAAATTCCAGTATTCCGCCCAGGCGGTGCGGACCGCCGGAGCGACCTGGATGACCGTGACCTTGTCGGGGTCAGCCAGCGCGTCGAGCACGATATCCGTATCGTCGCGTTCGCGCAGCGCGCCCGTCGGGCAGTGCGTGATGCACTGGCCGCAGATCGTGCAGTCGGAATCCTTGATGTTGCGGTTGTGGGACACGTCGATGTTCGTTCTCGAACCCGTACCTTCGATGTCCCAGATATGCATGTCCTGGATCTTGTCGCAGACCTGCACGCAGCGCATGCACTTGATGCACTTGGCCATGTCGCGCACCAGGGGGAAGCTCTTCGGCCAGTCGGCGTCCTTGACTTCTCTCTTGTACGTCTGCTTCAGAATGCCGAGGTCGTTCGCCACGGTCTGCAGTTCGCAGTTGCCGGAACGCACGCAGGTGGCGCACAGGCAGTCGTGCTGGGAGAGGATCAGCTCGACGATCGCCTTGCGGGACTTGCGCACG
>JAFZRG010000101.1 GCA_017619985.1 Bacillota bacterium
CTCCGGCGCCCGTGGTTCCAAGAACCAGATCCGTCAGATCGGCGGCATGCGCGGTCTGATGGGCAACGCTGCCGGTAAGACCATCGAAATTCCCATCACCGCCAACTTCCGCGAAGGTCTGACGGTCATGGAATACTTCATCTCCGCCAACGGCGCCAGAAAGGGTCTGGCCGATACCGCTCTGCGTACCGCGGACTCCGGTTACCTGACCCGCCGTCTCGTCGACGTATCCCACAACGTGATCGTCCGCGAGAACGACTGCGGCACCGACGAAGGCATCGAAGTCAGAGCCTTCACGGACGGCAAGGAAGTCATCGAAGCGCTGCGCCTGCGCATCGTGGGCAGAACGGCGCTCGAGGACGTCGTCGATCCGGCTACCGGCGAAGTGATCGTCGAGGGCGGTGAAGAGATCCGGGAGGCCCAGGCCGAAGCCATCGAAAAGGCCGGCATCGAGGCCGTCAAGATCCGTTCGGTCATGACCTGCAAGAGCAAGACCGGCATCTGCGCAGCCTGCTACGGCCGCAACCTGGCGACCGGTTCGCACGTGAACATCGGCGAAGCCGTCGGCATCATCGCCGCGCAGTCCATCGGCGAACCCGGTACGCAGCTGACCATGAGAACGTTCCATACCGGCGGCGTATCCGTCGCGGGCAACGACATCACCCAGGGTCTTCCGAGAGTCGAAGAACTTTTCGAAGCCCGTAAGCCGAAGGGTATCGCGGAGATCTGTGAAGCGGACGGCACCGTCGTCTCCATCGAGCCGCGTCCCGACAACAAGACCGAAGTGCGCATCCGCGGAGAAGAAGAGCGGATCTACGTCATTCCCTACGGCGCCAGACTCAAGGTGTCCGAAGGCAGCGTGGTCCACGCGGGCGAAGGCATCACCCAGGGCCCGCTCAATCCGCACGACATCATGCGCCTGAACGGCGTCGAAGGCGTATACCAGTATCTGCTCAAGGAAGTGCAGAGGGTATACAAGCAGCAAGGTGTAGACATCAACGACAAGCACATCGAAGTCATCGTGTCCCAGATGCTGTCCAAGTACCGCATCGACGACGCGGGCGACACCCACCTGCTGCCCGGCGCCCTCTACAATCTCTTCGAGATCGAAGATGAGAACAACGCGCTGGAAGAGGGCAAGGAACCTGCCCAGTACAAGAGAGAGCTCCTCGGCATCACGAAGGCCTCCCTCGCGACGAACTCCTTCCTGTCCGCGGCTTCCTTCCAGGAGACCACCAGAGTCCTGACCGACGCAGCCATCAAGGGCAAGCGCGACAGACTGCTGGGCCTGAAGGAGAACGTCATCATCGGCAAGCTCATCCCGGCAGGCACGGGAATGAAGCCTTACAAGAATATCGACATCGATTACGGTGTGAACACCGAGTACATGGAATCCTTCAACACGAAGGAGCTCCGCGCGGAGTATACCGAGGACGACACGCCCGACGAACTCTATGCGGAGGATCCGGCGGACGATCTGGAAGAAGATCTCCCGGCGGAAGACGTCATGGCGGAAGAGGAAGTTTACGAGGAGGAAATTCCTTCGGAAGAAGCCTAGAAAGCCTTTGACATCAAGGGTTGCAGTGTGTTACACTAATCCTGTTGTGCTGTTGATTTCTGCCCGCACGCGCAGCGTGCGGGCGGGTCAATATAAAAATCTTGAAGAAAGGAGAAATTGAATGCCTACCATTAACCAATTGGTAAGACAGGGACGAGTGATGTCCGAGAAGAAGTCCAACTCTCCGGCTCTGCTGAAAAGCATGAACAGCATCAAGAGAGTGCCGACCGACACGAAGGCACCTCAGAAGAGAGGCGTCTGCACTTCCGTTAAGACAGTAACTCCGAAGAAGCCGAATTCCGCGCTGAGAAAGGTCGCCCGTGTGCGCCTCACCAACGGTCTGGAAGTCACCGCTTACATCCCCGGCGAAGGCCACAATCTGCAGGAACACAGCGTTGTTCTGATCAGAGGCGGCAGAGTCAAGGACCTCCCCGGTGTGCGTTATCACATCGTCAGAGGTACGCTGGACACCGCAGGCGTTGCCAACAGAGGCCAGGCCCGTTCCAAGTACGGCGCCAAGAGACCCAAGGTCAAGAAGTAATTCTTACCAAGACACATTCAGAAGTTATTGTTTATATCGGGTAAACTAGAGTGCCCTTATCATATAGATAACGGCACCGCGCGGCAGGAGGACTGCTGCGAGTACCGATGATTTGCGCAAAATACGCAAGGAGGAAAGAGAAGTGCCAAGACGTGGAAACGTCCCCAAGAGGGAAGTGCTCCCCGATCCTGTATATGGCAGTGTTGTTGTGGCTAAGCTCATCAACAGCATCATGCTCGACGGGAAAAAGGGTGTAGCACAGAAGATCGTCTACGATGCTTTTGAGACCATCAAGGCAAAGACAGGCGAGGAACCCATGGAAGTCTTCAACAAGGCGATGAACAACATCATGCCGCAGGTCGAAGTCAAGGCCAGAAGAATCGGTGGTGCGAACTACCAGGTTCCTATCGAAGTCAGACCGGAGAGACGCCAGACGCTGGGTCTCAGATGGCTCACGAAGTATACCAGAGCCAGAGGCGAACGGACGATGTCCGACAGACTCGCCAACGAGCTGATGGATGCCGCCAACGGACTCGGCGGTTCCGTCAAGAAAAAGGACGACACACACAAGATGGCTGAAGCCAACAGAGCGTTCGCACACTACAGATTCTAGTAGAGAACGGAGCTTCAGATCAAAGAGGAACGAGCAGGAAAGGAGGAAGAAATGCCTAGACAATTTTCGCTGGAAAACACGCGTAATATCGGGATCATGGCTCACATCGATGCCGGCAAGACGACGACCACCGAGCGCATTCTGTTCTACACCGGAAAAACGCATAAAATGGGCGAGACCCACGAAGGCGCGGCTGTCATGGACTACATGGTCCAAGAGCAGGAAAGAGGCATCACCATCACTTCTGCTGCTACGACCGCTCAGTGGAAAAACACGAGAATCAATATCATCGACACACCGGGTCACGTAGACTTCACCGTCGAAGTGGAACGGTCCCTGCGCGTGCTGGACGGTGCCGTTACCGTGCTGTGCGCCAAGGGAGGCGTGGAGCCCCAGTCCGAGACCGTCTGGAGACAGGCGGAGAAGTACGGCGTCCCCAGAATGATCTTCGTCAATAAGATGGACATCATGGGCGCGGACTTCTACCGCGTGCTCGACATGGTCAAGACCAGACTGAAGGCCAACGCCGTGGCAGTGCAGCTGCCCATCGGTGTCGAAAGCACCTTCTGCGGGATCATCGACCTGATCAAGATGAAGGCGGAGATCTATGAAGACGATCTCGGCACCGTCATCGAAGAGCAGGACATCCCCGCGGACATGATGGACCTCGCAGAGGAATACCGGCAGAAGATGCTGGAATCCGTCGCGGAATGCGATGACGATCTCATGATGAAGTTCCTGGACGGCGAAGAGCTCACCACGGACGAGATCAAGTCGACCATCCGCAGGATGACCATCGCCAACAAGATGGTCCCCGTACTCTGCGGTTCCGCATATAAGAACAAGGGTGTTCAGCTGATGCTGGACGCCGTCGTGGACTACATGCCTTCTCCGCTGGACATCCCGCCCATCAAGGGTGTCATCCCCAGACTGGAGAAAGAGGCGGAACGCGCCGCCGACGACAAGGGTCCGTTCTCCGCGCTCGCATTCAAGATCGTGGCAGACCCCTACGTCGGAAAGCTCGCGTTCTTCCGCGTGTACTCCGGCACGCTGGACAGCGGCTCCTACGTTTATAACTCCACCAAGGGGAAGAAGGAACGCATCGGCCGCATCCTGCAGATGCACGCCAATCACAGAGAAGATATCGAAACGGTCTACTCCGGCGATATCGCCGCCGCCGTCGGTCTGAAGGACACGACCACCGGCGACACCCTGTGCGACGAAAAGCATCCCATCATTCTGGAATCCATGGAATTCCCCGATCCCGTGATCCAGATCGCCATCGAACCCAAGACGAAGGCCGGTCAGGAAAAGATGGGCATCGCCCTGGCAAAGCTTGCCGAGGAAGACCCCACCTTCAAGACCTACACCGACCCCGAAACGGGCCAGACGATCATCGCGGGCATGGGCGAGCTCCATCTGGAGATCATCGTCGACAGACTGCTCCGTGAATTCAAGGTCGAGGCAAACGTAGGCAAGCCTCAGGTCTCTTACAAGGAGACGATCACGAAGGAAGTCTCCGTGGAGAACAAGTACGTCAAGCAGTCCGGAGGACACGGCC
>JAFZRG010000102.1 GCA_017619985.1 Bacillota bacterium
AAATTAGTTGAACTCCCCGAAGGTTATCATACTATCAAATGTGCGAAGGATTCTGATCAAAGTGTTAAAAGTAGTAAAAGTATAAAGGTCACTGAGGATAGCACATTCCTTTGTACGATTCATTCCAATAAAAATGACATAGAGATTAAAAGCCCTACTACGATTGCCGGTGTGGCGGGTAATAATCTAGAGGTAATAGACGTTACCGGATGGATTCTGTCAGATGCTGAATCAGAACTTAAACAAATTGGATTCATAAATATTAAACATGTTGATGAAAACATGAAAGATAGTATTTGGGATTCGACAAATTGGATTGTCGTTTCACAAAGCATTGAGGCTGAAACTGTTGCTGATAAGAATGATGAATTAACCCTGGTTTGCAAACATAAAGGCGACGAAATATCTGAGGAAGAAACATCTGTTATCGAAGAAGTGCAGGATGCGGGAACAGCATACGCGTATGTAAGACGTTTTCCGTCATATAACTGTTATTATTTCATTGATTTAGAAAATCAAACGGTAAGAACATTCACCTCGGACAGTAACAGTATGCTTGTTGGCCAGATATCCGGATCATTAGATGATGGCATGATAGTATGCTATGCTGAGGATTATTGGTACGAAGATATTTATCTAAAGCAGCCCGGAGATTATTCCAAGATAATTGTTCACGACAGGGATATAGATGCAAATAATGAATTCGAACAGATGGATGCTGCGGAATTAGCTGCAATCATAAATGATGGAAATCATACTGACATCCCGCCAATGACAGAAGAGGAGATTCAAAGCCAGAAAGAAGCTGATGAAGAGTTTGAGCAGCTAAAAACAACTGTGGGTGGTCCAAACGACGCTGTTGCCGATCTTTTAGCAACGCAACTAAAAGATCAATATGGTACATCATATCGCAAGTATTCCTATGATGCGGATCAAAATATGTACCAGTATTATTTTAAAGTTAGTGGGGCATTAACTCTTTATAGTGCAGCCAAATCCGGAGGAAGCACAAAAGAGATCCGTGATTTGGAAAATGCTTTCGATATGTTGTGCTCCAGTATGCAAGATACCTTAAACATTGGAATGACTACTCCAATCCATGTGGGTGTTTATCTTGTGTGGGGATGGTTTGATCAGAATGTATTATACTTCACAATGGACGGTCAAAAAGTATCATCGGAATTAGATTAATCATTTTTTGAATACTGTGATGATTCGTCCTCTAATTCTTAGAATTGCCGTATTACAAGATGGATCAGAAAGGTCCTGGTGCAGGTTCACATGAGCAGCAAAGTCGCAGTCATAGCAGGCACAAAAGTGGATACACAGATGGGGGTCGACTATCTGAGGGTCAAAGATCCGTCGCTCGAACCCTTCTATTACAACGTCTCGCCGACGCCGGAAGACCAGCACGTCTTTCAGTACGGCAATATGGAGACGAAGCGCAGGGTCGTGACCGGCATCTTCGAAGACGCGGAGAGCAAAGGGATCCGGGACTTCTTTATCTACTGCAATTCGCTGTCCGCCGCGTTCGATTTCGAAGCGTTCGGGAAAGAGCGCGGGGTGAACGTCGTCACGCCGGTCATGGTGTACAGGAAGCTCGCGGGCAGGTATACGCGCGTTGCGGTCATCGCGGCGAACGCGCTTTCCGTTTATAATATCGAGCAGAATATCGAAAAGATGAATCCGAACAGCGACGTCATCGGGATCGCGGTGAGAGACTTTGTGCGCAAGGTCGAACGCGGGATGCCGCCGGAGGAGATGATGGAGCACTTCCGCATGGCAGGGCTGGTGGAGTTCCTGGAGCATACCGGGGCGGAGTGCGTGATCCTCGGATGTACGCATTTCCCGTATTTCAAGGACGCCCTGCAGAAACTGACGCGTCTGCCTTTGATCGACCCTGCGGACGAAATGTACGAAATGCTGAAAGCAGGGATGGAATAGATCATGAGTACTGTAATTACAACGATTTTAGGTGACATCACAAAACTGGATACGGTCGAAGCCATTGTCAACGCGGCGAAGAACTCGCTGCTCGGCGGAGGCGGCGTGGACGGCGCGATCCATCGCGCGGCGGGTCCCGCTCTGCTGGCGGAATGCAGAACGCTGGGCGGCTGCGAGACGGGCGGCGCGAAGATCACGAAAGGGTATGATTTGCCGTGCGGGTACGTCATCCACACCGTGGGGCCCATCTGGGGCGGCGGCGCTTACGGAGAGGCGGAACTGCTGGCAAGCTGCTACCGGAGTTCTCTGCGCGTGGCGCGGAAGAACGGGATCCGCACCGTGGCGTTTCCGTCGATCTCCACGGGCATCTTCGGGTATCCGGTGGAGAAGGCTGCGAAGGTGGCCGTGCAGGCGGTGCGCGGGGTCGTGGCGGAATATCCGGATGCGTTCGATAAGATCGTCTGGGTCTTTCTGAGCGAAGGGCCGAAGGCGGCGTATGATAAGGAACTGGGTCAACGATAAGGGTCAACGATACAAAAAAGACAGAGAAGGAGACGACGAAGTATGGGAAAACTGCTGGAAATGCTCAAAAAGAACAATATCGACCTCAACGGTGCGGGTTCGTTCAAGGACCGGAAGATGCAGGAGAAGGCGAGGGCGATCTTTACCGATTACGTGAGCAAATTGCCCAAGGAGAAGCAGTACGAGCTGCTGAGCGAGTTCCTTTCTCCCGAGGAGAAGGAGAGACAGTCGAAGGAATATTTTACTGCGCACGCGAAGAATATCCGGGACGAAGGGGACGAAGCCTCCCGCAAGTTCCTGAAAGACAGATCCGTGTTCGGAAAGAGCTGCGAGGAGATGCTGCCGTCCATGGAGGAGCGTCTCCGCGGATGGGTCGATACGTCGTATACGCAGGCGTCGGTGTCGAAGTATGCTCCTGCTGAAGACAAGATGGTCGCCCTGTTCCGGTCCGAGACGTTCGGGAACCGCGTGGATCACATGTGGACGTACGTCGATGAGAAGCAGAAGCCTGCTCTTTATAAACAATTTCTGCCGGAAGTGGCGGCGGATCCGACGATGTTTGCCCGCTATATGAACGAGCCGGGCAACTTCGCGAAGGGGAAGGATTGGCTTTCGTTTGCCGAAAAGATCGAGGCTTCCATGGACGAGGCCGCTCTGAAAGAGGCGTCTGAACGCGCCGGCGCCATCAGCATCTCCGAGGAAGAGACTGTCATGTCCGGTTACAAGGAACACGTCGGGAGCTACGAATCGGATATCGAAGCCAAGAGACAGCTGTATCTGCAGCAGGCGATGCTGCAGGGCGCAGAGTTCGAACCGGATGCGTTCCGGAAGTCGATCGACGGAGAAAAGTGGCCGCAGACGGCAAGCACTGTGAAAAAGATCGAACAGCTGAAGAAGGACGGAAAGCTGGATCTTTCGCAGATCGTCGCGCGGAGCAAGCGGTATATCGACGCTGCCGAAAACGATAAGGCGCTCGGCAAGAAGTGCAGGGACGCCGCGCTGCAGAATTACAGAGAGCTGAAGCGCCTGGTGCCCGCGGAGCAGCGGGACAGCGAGGCGTATCAGGAAATGGAGCGTCACGCGGCTGCGCTGCAGGCGGAAAAGAGCAAGGCGCTTTACGAGTCGAACAAGGAGCTGGATAAGGGCCGCGAGCTGATCGACCAGCAGATCGCGACGATCGAGAAGAAGAAGGAGCGGTGGATCCTGAGCACGGAGAACTCGCCGGAGCACGACCGGATGACGAAGAGCCTGCGCTTGTTCAACGCGAAGCTGGACATGGTGCTTGGGAGACCGGCCACGCGGCCGCTTTCCGAAGAGGAGAAGGCGCTGGTTGAAAAGGGCGATCTCAAGGATCTCTTCGACAAGGCCAAGTACGATACGTTCAACTATTCCTGCCTCAAGACGAAGAACGGCACGGGTTCTATCGTTCACGAGGACGGCAGGGACCGCAACCGCAGCGCGCGCAATACGTTCGAACTGCTGACCCAGCTCGGCGACCGCATCGGCCTTTCCGACCCGGCGAGCTGCTTCAAGGATGAGATGGCGCTCGAAACGCTCCGCAACAGAACGAAGAGCGGCTGGGCGAAGGAACACGCGGCAGACTACGCTGCGAAGACGATCTACGCGATGTCGATGATCCAGAACGGCGTGCCGGCGGACAAGCAGACGACGATGCTGAAGAACGTCTACATGGATGAGCCGGTCGCCAAGATCAAGGAAGATCCTGTGTTCAAGAAGATGGTGAAGACGCTCGGCCAGCAGGGGCTTTGCGATGCGCTGATCAAGGGTCCTGAGGCTCTGGCGCTGGCCTATGCGGACGCAAGCAAGAAGCTCGCGGACCCGAAGGCCGGGAAGGGCCAGCCGGCCGCGCAGGTCAAGACGGACGGCCCGCAGGCGGGCGGCCCGGTGCTGTAGGCGGGCGGAGCGGTCACGGAATGAAGATCTGGCTCGACGACCTGCGGGACACCCCCGCGGGCTACACAAGAGCATACTGCGTGGAGGACGCGAAGGCCCTGATCGTGGATTGCGAGAAGCGGGGCGATCCGGTCGAGGTCGTGGACCTGGACTACGATCTCGGCATGTACGAGTGCTACGGCGGCAAGGGCATACGGCTGCTGGAGTGGCTCCACGAGCGGGGCACGCACTACCCTTGCGAGGTCCATTCGACGCACTATTTCGGCTGTCCCGAGATGGAGCGGTTTATCTGGTGGAATTGGGTGTGAATATGAGATCATTGGATACGGATGTTTTGTACAAGGGCACGGCGCCGTCGCTGCCGGAGAAGAATCCGGAGGCGCTGCCCGTCTATACCGCTTCGGCCTACGCGGTCGACGACCTCGACGATTACGAGTTCGCGAGCCGCGGTGGGCGGTACTACTACACGCGCGAGGTGAGCGCGAACAAGGACTGCGCCGGGGAGGTCATCTCGTTCCTGGAGGGCGGCGGACAGACGCTGCTGACCGCCTCGGGCATGGGCGCGATCTCGGTGACCCTGTTCGGTCTTCTCGCGGCCGGCGACCACGTGCTGATCAACAAGGCGATCTACTCGGAAGTCGTGGACATCACGCAGGTGTTTTTCGACAAGCTGGGCATCGCGTATGATTTCGCGGACTTTACGGACATCGCTGCGGTGAAGGCCGCGGTCCGGCCCGAGACGAAGATACTGTATACAGAAGTGATCTCGAACCCGCACACGAACGTCGTGGACCTGGATGCGGTGAGCGCGGTCGCAAAGGCGCAGGGCGCGTATCTCGTCGTGGATTCGACGTTTTCGACGCCCGTCGTGATCCGGCCGCTGGCTCATGGCGCGGACGTCGTGATCCACTCGCTGACGAAGTTCATGGGCGGGCATCACGACCTGATCGGCGGGTCGGTCACGGCGTCGGAGGAGATCATCGGCAGGCTGTGGCGGACGTACTGCCTGCTGGGCAGCTGCCTCGACCCGCGGGCAGCCTGGCTGCTGTCTCGGTCGCTGAAGACCTTCGTGATCCGCGCGAAGAAGCAGATCGACAATGCGGAAATCATCGCGAAGGCGCTGCTGGAAGATCCTCACGTGGTGAAGGTCAACCACCCGAGCCTGCCGTCTCACCCGCAGCACGAGGCTGCGGAGCGGCAGTTCGATTACGGCTACGGCGCGATGCTGAGCTTCGAGGTCTGCTGCGATGAGCGGGAGAAACTGAACGTGTTCTTCAGGGCGCTGAAGCTGGTGAAGTACGTCGGGTCGCTTGGCGGGGTCACGACGACGGTGACCCATCCGAGGACCGCGTTCGTCCATGAATTCGGCCCGGAGAAACTCGACGAGATGGGCCTGACGCCCAACCTGATCCGCATTTCCGCGGGGATCGAAGACCCTGAGGACGTGATCGCGGACATCCGCCAGGCGCTCGGGGCGCTGGAAGGAGGGGAAAGATGACGAAATTTCTGATCGTGATCGACATGCAGAACGATTTTATCGACGGGTCGCTGGGGACGCCGGAGGCCGAGGCCATCGTGGAGGCCGTGAAGGCGAAGATCCGCTCGTACCCGCCCGAGGACGTCTACGCGACGATGGACACGCACGGGCCGGATTACCTGGAGACGCAGGAGGGGCGCAATCTGCCCGTGGTGCACTGCGTGCGCGGCACGGAAGGCTGGCTGATCCGCCCGGATATCGCGGAGCTGATCCTGCCGGAGAACGTCTACGAGAAGCCGACGTTCGGCTGCGTCGAGCTGATGGAGGATCTGAAGGCGTATTACGAAGAGGAAGAGGACATCGAGCTGGAGCTCGTGGGTCTGTGCACGGACATCTGCGTCGTGTCGAACGCGCTGCTGCTGAAGGCGGCGATGCCCGAGGTGAAGATCTCCGTGGACGCGTCGTGCTGCGCGGGGGTCACCCCGGAGAAGCACGCGGCGGCGCTGGAAACGATGCGCTCGTGCCAGATCTGCGTTACCGGAGCGTGCGCGGAGGGAACTGAGGCATGATCGGCGGCTATAAGATCGTGACCCTCTGCGGCAGCACGAGATTTAAAAACGAATTCATGGAAGCGCAGAAGCGCCTGACGCTGGACGGCTGCATCGTGATCAGCGTGGGCCTGTTCGGCCATTCCGGCGACAGCGAGGTCTGGGAGAACATGGACGAAGGCACGCTGACCCGCACCAAGGAGATGCTGGACGACATGCACAAGCGCAAGATCGACATGGCCGACGAGATCTATGTGATCAACGTGGGCGGCTACATCGGCGACAGCACGCGCTCGGAGATCGCGTATGCGAAGGCGACCGGCAAGGGTGTGCGGTACCTGGAACCGGTGCTGAGCGTGGCGCAGATGCGCGCGGCGGATGCCTATACCATCGCGAAAGGCACGCCTTCCAAAGAACTGATGCGGCGCGCGGCCCAGGGCGTCTTCGATGCTTACGACGGCTGGGAGGGCCACCACACCCTGGTGATCTGCGGCAGCGGCAACAACGGCGGTGACGGCTACGCGCTGGCGGAGATCCTTGCTGCGAAAGGCTTTGCGGCGGACGTGCTGCGTGTCTCGGAGAAGTTCTCGGAGGACGGCGCGTATTACTGCGGGCGCTGCACGGCGGCCGGCATACGGATGCTGACGCCGGCAGATCCTGTGGATCTCGCGGACTACGATATCCTGGTGGACTGCATGCTGGGCACCGGGTTTTCCGGCGTGCCGAGAGAACCGGTCGCCGGTGTGATCCGGCGGGTCAACGAGGCGAGGGCGGCCGGAAGCTACGTGATCTCGGTCGACATCAACAGCGGCATGAACGGCGACACCGGCGAGGCTGAGCTCGCGGTCGCGAGCGACTTGACGGTTTCGATCGGATATCCGAAGACCGGGTTTTACAGCGGCCGGGCGGACGAGCTGATCGGCCGGCTGGTGAATGTGGATATCGGGATCGAGCTGCCGGAGGATCAAGTGTAATATATTGCCCGGAAAAACAGTAAAAACGCGTCAGGCATCGAAGTGGTACGCGATATCGACTGCGAGCTGCTTCGGATGTGGGGTAAGCAGCAAGCAGCACGTGTCATTTTGAATGCCATCAAGCATATGTCACACTGTTTTGCTGTGGCTTAAGCTCTGACAGGAAGTTTTTTGTGACATTTGGCGTAAATGATATAATATGACACACAAAAAGACGGGTGATCCGCTGAGGATCACCCGTTTATTATGGTCATCGTGGTCGAAAAGACCGAGTAAGGCAAAAATGCTGTGTCATTCGGTCGAACTCATTTGAAATGACACAAGTTGGTGCATCCGGCTTTGCTGCTGTCCCATCAGACAGTCTCGACCGCGCCGATCTCCCCGGTCAGCGTGTCGATTACGGGGAAAGCCTGCGTGCCGACGGGACGGCCGTCGCGGTAGGTCGAAAAAACGTCGCAGGAGATGACATTGCGCAGGCGTTCGATCTCTTCCACCGGCGTGTGGCCCACCACCTGCAGCAGTTCCGCCGACTTGTAGGTGCGCGCCGCGCCGTCGTACTGCGGGCGGAACCAGATCGGCGAGTCGTCGTTCCACATGTCCTCACAGCCCAGCGCGTTGACCCGCGCAAGCACCGCGTCCACGTCGTCGATCTCTTCCGCCGGCACGTGGGTCTTGACGAAATGGAGGGTCAGACCGCCGTGGAGGAACAGCACGTCGTCGATGCGGTGGACGTAGGCGAGCTGAGACTGGTCTCGCAGGGACATCTGCAGCTCGGCGAGTTTACGCGAGACTGTATTCTGCGCGAACCAGGAATAGCCCGTCTCGGGCAGGCTCCAGACGTAGGAGAGATCGTGGTTCCCCCAGCACCAGAGCGTGTCCGGGAACTCCTTCGCGAAAGCGATCGCGGCATCAAAAGTCGCCTCGTACAGTTCGAGGTCGAAGCCGCGGTTCCATTCGTCCGGGAGATCCATCAGACAGACCGCTTTATCTGCCGCCCCGGCCCGCATGGCCCCGGCGGCTTTTTCGAACATCCACGGTTTGAGGTGGACGTCGGGTATCACTAAAACTTTCATGGTTTGCTCCGGGTCACGCGCTACATCTGATCCCCGCCGGTGCCCCAGCGGAAGAGGGTGGCGAGTTTGTCCCAGAGACTGTTGACCTTGTCGTTGACGTTGTCGGCGAGGCCGCGCACGGAATCGACGCCGCCGCGGATCGTGTCGAGCG
>JAFZRG010000012.1 GCA_017619985.1 Bacillota bacterium
CGGGGATGTCGTCACGGCAGCCTGCGTCGATGGCCATTCTCTTGACCGCTGCCACGAGCAGCGAGATGGATTCTTTTCTTTCTTTCTGACCGGCTTTGAGCGCCTTGATCATTTCCGCCTGCAATGCTTTGAATTCCATATATGAACACCTCCATTACTCTTTTATGGAATTATTCTACCACGATTTCCCGAAATCGTTTAGAATATTCGTATGAAGACTGAAAACAACTATGACATCGCGATCCTCGGGGCAGGCGCTGCCGGCCTGATGGCTGCCATTTCGGCCCGCCGGGCAGGTGACCCCCGCATCGCGATCCTTGAAAAAAACGAAAAAGCGGGCAAGAAGCTCTATGCTACCGGAAGCGGGCGCTGCAACGTGCTCAACCGCACGGCTGCGCCGGAAGATTACCGCAGCGGCGAAGGGGACGCTGCAGGTTTTGTGAGCGGAGTCTTCGCGCAGTGCGGACCTTCGGGACTGCGGGACATTTTTGAGAGCCTCGGACTGGATACGGTCGAGGAGGACGAAGGACGGCTCTATCCGCGCAGCCTGCAGGCGGCTTCCGTCGTGCGCGCGCTGGAACGCGGCGCGTTCGGTTCCGGAGGGGCAGGAAACCCCGCGGAGCTGGTGTCCGGTTTTGAAGCGAAGACGGTGACCCGCGGAGCGGACGGTCTCTTCTGCGTGACCTCGGCGGACGGCCGGAACGTCTTTGTGAAGCGCCTGATCGTCGCCACCGGCGGCAAAGCCGGCATCCAGTACGGTTCCGACGGCAGAGGCCTGAAGATCGCGGAAAGCCTCGGGCATTCCGTCGTGCGGCCCATCCCGGCGCTGAGCGGACTCGTCTGCGAAGAAGCGGAGCTGATGCAGAAACTGGCCGGCGTGCGGGCGCACGGAACGGTGCGGCTGTTCGCACAGGAAGGCGATGCAGAAATGCTGCTCGCGGAAGATACGGGCGAGATCCAGTTCACGAAGGACGCGGTGAGCGGCATCTGCGTCATGAACGTCTCCGGCTATTACCGCAGAAAAGGAGACGAGAAGTTTATCCTGGCGATCGACCTGATGCCGGATATCGAAGAAGCTTCCCTGGCGGAAAAACTAGCGGCGCGCAAAGCGCAGCTCGGCGATTATTTCCTGGATGCCTTGCTTCCTGAGAAACTGGCCGCCGTACTTTTGGAGATGCCGGAAGGTCAGACCGCGGAGTCCCTGGCGCATCTGCTGAAGAACCTTCGCTTTACACCTGTCGCCAGCAAGGGCTGGAAGGATGCGCATACGACGTCGGGAGGCGTCACGCTGGAAGAGGTCGACGAAAAGACGTTGGAATCGAAGATCGTCTCCGGCCTGTATTTCGCGGGCGAAGCGCTGGACGTGGACGGCCCCTGCGGCGGGTACAGCCTGACGTGGGCGTTTGCCTGCGGCTGGATCGCGGGGGAGGCGGCGTCCGTTTGACGTTCCCCAAACTTGTCGAAGGAACTGTAAACACAGATCGCAATGGAATTCGTCAGAATACATGAGATAAAACTGAATGCGAAAGAGGCGAAAGGGCTTTCCGCGCAGGAACTGGAGGAGCTGCTGCTGAAGCGGACAGGCCGCCGGCTTCGCTTGCCTGCGGGAAGCCTGCGGAAGATCCACATCGCGAAGGAATCTCTGGACGCCCGGGAAAAGCCGGACGTTTACCGGGTCTTCAGCGTGGACGTGCTGGACAGTGAATTCGAGCCGCAGGAACTGCTGGCGGAGGCGAGACGGTCGCGCGCGAAAGCGGCTGTCGTTACGGAAGAATCTGTCGCGTTTCCAGAAAAATGTGCACTGCCGGAAGGGGTGAAGCGCCCCGTGGTCGCGGGCTTCGGTCCCTGCGGCATCTTCGCCGCGCTGACCCTGGCGGAAGCGGGCCTGCGTCCCGTCGTCCTGGAACGCGGCGCCTGCATGCAAGAGCGCGTCGCGGCCGTGGAAAAGTTCTGGAGCGAAGGCGTGCTGGATCCGCGCACGAACGTACAATTTGGCGAGGGCGGGGCAGGCAGCTTTTCCGACGGCAAGCTGACGACGGGCACGAAGGATCCTGTCCATCGCCTGATCCTGCAGACGTTTGCGGACGCCGGTGCGGATCCGGATATTCTGTACAAGCAGCATCCCCATGTCGGCACGGACGTACTCCGGGACGTCGTCGTGAACCTGCGGCACCGGATCGAAGCGTTGGGCGGCGAAGTGCGGTTCTGCACGCAGCTGACCGGACTGCAGATCGCAGACGGTGTGCTGAAGGCTGTTGAGGTGCAGGGTCCGGACGGACAGGCCGAAACGATAGAGACGGACGCCCTCATCCTTGCGCTGGGTCACAGCGCAAGGGACAGTTTCGCCATGCTGTACGGTCTGGGCATGAATATGGAGCAGAAGCAGTTCTCCATGGGCGTGCGCATCGAGCACAGACAGGCGGACATCGATATGGCGCAGTACGGCGCGCCGCATGAAGAACTCGGGATCGGCGCGGCGGAATACAAGCTGGCAGTCAAAACGAAGGAAGGGCGGGGCGTCTACACGTTCTGCATGTGCCCGGGCGGCTACGTCGTCGCGTCCGCATCTGAAGAAGGCGGCGTATGTACGAACGGCATGAGCCTGCGGGCAAGGGACGGCGAAAACGCCAATTCCGCGCTGCTGGCGGACGTGCGGCCGGAGGATTTCGGCAGCGATCATCCGCTGGCGGGCGTCGAACTGCAGAGAAAGTACGAGCGGCTGGCGTTCGAATTGGGCGGCTCTGACTACAGGGCGCCTGCGCAGACGGTCGGAGAGTTTCGTGCTCTAGGCAACTCCTCGGGGTCCTGTCACCAGGGCACCCCCCGGCATCCCCTCGCTGCCGCTCGGAGCGGGCCCCTTCCCTTCGCGCCACCCCTCGGAGCCACAACAATACTAAAACCTTCTTACCGTCCGGGAATAAAGTGGGCGGATCTGCACGAGTGCCTGCCGGAATTCGTCAGCGATGCGCTCGAAGAAGCGCTGCCCATGCTGGGCAGAAAACTGAAAGGGTTCGACGCGCCGGATGCGGTCATGACCGGTATCGAAGCGCGCAGCTCCTCTCCCGTGCGCATCAAAAGAGACGCCGAAGGGTTGGCTCTGGCGTCTGAAGGAGAAAGGATCGCAGGCATCTATCCTGCCGGCGAAGGTGCCGGCTATGCGGGAGGCATCATGTCTGCTGCGGCGGACGGCTATCATGCAGCGATGCATGTGCTGGATCGTATCTGCGGCGATCAAAACCGTGAGAAATCTAAAGTGTCAGTTTAGATCTGCACAAAAAAGCCCTGCACTCGCAGGGCTTTTTGAATGGCTGTCGCTTCGGCAGCTTTTCTATTGTCCGTTATTTCAACAGCGAATGACCTTCCATCTCTTCGGGTTGCGCGATCCCGGCCGCATCCAGCATGGTCGGGGCGATGTCGCAGAGCGCGCCTTCCGTCAGGCCGCGCGGGTCCGTGCCGGTATAGTCGCAGTAGATAAAAGGCACCGGGTTGGTGGAGTGGGCCGTGACCACGTTGCCTTCTTCATCGAGCATCTCGTCCGCGTTGCCGTGGTCCGCGGTCACGAACAGTTTTCCGCCGGTCGCCTTCACCGCTTCGCATACTCTGCCGACGCAGGTATCGACCGTCTCGACGGCCTTCACCGCCGCGTCGAACACGCCCGTGTGGCCGACCATGTCGCAGTTCGCGAAGTTCAGGATGATGAAGTCCGGGCAGTCGTCCGCCGCGATCCTCTTACACACCGCGTCCGCCACTTCCAGCGCGCTCATCTCCGGCTGCAGGTCGTAGGTCGCGACCTTGGGGGACGGGATGAGGATGCGCTCTTCGCCTTCGTACGGCTGCTCGATGCCGCCGTTGAAGAAGAACGTGACGTGCGCGTATTTCTCGGTCTCCGCGATGCGCAGCTGGGTCAGGCCCAGGTCGGAGATGTATTCGCCCAGCGTGTTCTTCAGATCCTTGGGCGGGTAGGCGATCCTCACGTTCGGGATGGTCGCGTCGTACGTGGTCATGCAGATGTAGCAAAGGTCTTCAAGTATAGCCTTGCGTTCGAACCCGTCGAAGTCCGGATCGACGAACGCCCGGGTGATCTCTCTGGCGCGGTCGGGGCGGAAATTCGCGAAGATGACGGCGTCGCCGCTCCTGATCCCCTTGAATCCGGGCATGGCGAACGGCTTGATGAACTCGTCCGTCTCGCCTTCCTCGTACCGGCCGCGGATGCCTTCGTCCGCGCTCTCCTTGCAGAAGATGCCGGGTTTCGTCAGCATGTCGTAAGCCAGTTCCACGCGGTCCCAGCGCTTGTCGCGGTCCATCGCGTAATAGCGTCCGCTGACGACACCGATCCTGTAGTTTTCATCCGTCTCCGCGAGGAATTTCGCCATCTCTTCGACGTAACCCGCTCCGGACGTGGGCGGCACGTCGCGGCCGTCCATGAAGCAGTGCACGAACAGCTTCGGCAGACCGTTCTTCTTTGCGAGGGTCACGAGGGCCTTGATGTGCTCGATGTGCGAATGCACGCCGCCGTCGGACATGAGACCGA
>JAFZRG010000103.1 GCA_017619985.1 Bacillota bacterium
AACCCTTCGACGGTGACCCCGATCTCAGGCGCGTGGCTGGCGCCGAAGACGGTGACCTTTATGTTCTTTCCGTATGTGCTGCTCATGCTTCCACCTTCAACTGTTCCAGGTCGTCCCAGAAGTCCGGATAGGACTTCGCCACGCAGCGGTATGTTCCGACCTGTACCGGATCGATACAGCCGCAGGCCGCGACCGCCGCCGCCATGGCGATGCGGTGATCGCCCGCGGGATCGACGGTCCCGCCGTCCAAATGCGGCCGTCCATGGATGATCAGCCCGTCTTCCGTTTCGGTAACGATGCCGCCGAGAGAACGCAGCATGTGCATCGTGCTCCGGATGCGGTCGGATTCCTTCAAACGCAGCCTGCCTGCGTTGTAAATATGCGTCGTGCCTTCGCACAGCGCCGCGAGCGCAGCGAGCGCCGGGACGGCATCCGGGATCTGGGAAGCGTCCAGATCGATGCCGCGCAGAAGACCTTTGCGAACGAGCACGCCGTCTTCCCTCACCCCGACCTTTGTGCCGAACTCTTTCAGCACGTCCAAGACAGCCCTGTCGCCCTGGACCGAAGCCGGGTCAAGCCCCTGTACGAGAACGCCTTCTTCGCTGAGCGCGCCCATGCACAGGAAAAACGTTGCGGAGGACCAGTCCCCTTCCGCCCGGATCTGCTGCGGAAGCGCGTAAGTCTGTCCGCCGTCGACCGTCCAGACTGTGCGGGGATCAGCGTCCGTACCGGTCTGATCCTTTTCAAACCGGATGCCAGCCAGGGTCAGCACGGCCTCCGTCATCTCCACATAGTGCGAAGATTCCATCGGCCCCTCCACCCGCAGTCTGCTTTGCCCTCTGAGGGCTCCCAGCGCCATCAGGAGGCCCGAAACATACTGCGAGGATATATTTCCCGGCAAAACGAATTCACCTCCGCTAAGGCGTCCTGAGACGGTCAGATGCGACCCTTCCCCGTCGATGCGCATGCCGTTTGCTTCCAGCTGCGCGTCGTAAGGCGCCAGCGGCCGCTCCGGCAGTCTGCCCCTGCGCAGGACAAGACAGTTTGCGCCTAAAATTCCTATGACGGGCAGCAGAAACCGCAGCGTGGATCCGCTTTCGCCGCAGTCCAGCACCGCGCCGTCCGCACGGAACGAACGGTCCAAGGGTTCGACTGCGAGAAGATCTGTCCCGCCTGGCGCATCCGCTTCCTTCGTGGAGATCTTCGCGCCGAGCGCGTTCAGACAGTCCGCCGTCGCCCGGATATCCTCCGAAATGCTGCGGCACGCTATCTCCACAGGTTCTTCGCCCAGCGCCGCACAGATCAGCAGCCGGTGCAGCTGCGACTTGCTCGAAGGGATCAGCACCTGCCCGGTCCGCGGACCGGGAGCGATCGTTTTCAGTTGCGGTCGTCTGATGACGCGGTCTACCATGCCAGCCCCGCTTCGATCCATTCCTGAAGATCCGCCATGTCGATGCGCACGATATCGCATGCGCCGATGCCGCGCGGCACGATGAGGTCTATCGTCCGCTGCGACGCTTTCTTATCGTTTCTCGCGGCCTGCGCCAGCTGCTCCGCCGTAAAGTCCGTTCCTGTAGGAAGCCCGTACAGTCGCAGCGTTTCCTCGAGCAGGCGCGCGTCTTCTTCGCTCAGGTATCCCTTTTTCACCGCCGCTCTGGACATGACCGCCATGCCGGCAGCCACGGCTTTTCCGTGGGAGATCCGGTAGCCGCTGCACAGTTCGATCGCGTGCCCGAACGTGTGACCCAGATTGAGCCTTTTGCGCCCGCCCCGGTCGAATTCGTCCTTTTCCACCACGTCCCGCTTCATCGTGACACAGGTCTCGATGATGTCCTCCAGATAGTTCCGCAATGCGTATTTCGGGCCTTTTGCGGCGTCTTTGCCTTCCATCAGCGCCTTCAGTTCCAGGAAGAATTCCCGGCTGTACAGCACACCGTACTTCAGCACTTCCGCGCAGCCGTCCCGGAAGACGTCCTCCGGCAGCGTCCTGAGCGCCAGCGGGTCACACAGGACGAGCGAAGGCTGGCAGAACGCGCCGGCCAGATTCTTGCCGGCAGGCAGGTCGATCGCGGTCTTGCCGCCGACCGAGGAATCCACCATCGCCAGCAGCGTCGTGGGGATCTGCACGTAAGAAATACCCCGCAGATAGGTCGCAGCCGCGAAGCCGGCCATGTCGCCGGTCACGCCGCCGCCCAGAGCCACGACGACGTCGTCGCGGGTCAGATGACTGTCCGCGAGGAAAGCGAGAAGTTCCGCATAAGTCGAAACGTTCTTGTGATCCTCGCCCGGTTCCAGCACGAACTGCGCGCACGAAAGCCCCGCGTCATACAGGTCGCCCTCCACGGGCTCCCCGTGCGGAAAGAAGGCATTGCCGTCGCAGATGACCGCTGCCTTGCCCGCCTTCGGGCAGACCTTCACGGTCTCCTCCCCCGCGTACGACAGGAGACCTTCGCGGATCAGAACGTCGTAGCCCGCGCCGGCGTTCACATGCACCGTGCGGGTCTTCTGTTTTCTCTTGCCTGCCATCCTGATCCCTCTTATTCCACGATCTTCCGTATCTTTTCCACGCGTCTCATTAAGCCGTCGAACTCTTCGGGCGTGAGGGACTGCGCGCCGTCACACAGCGCGTGCGCCGGGTCGTTGTGGACCTCGATGATGAGCCCGTCACAGCCGCTTGCCGTCGCAGCCATGGCCATAGGCGGCACCAGTTTTGCGATACCCGTGGCGTGGCTCGGATCCACGATGACGGGCAGACGCGTCAGTTCGCGCAGCACGGTCACCGCTTCCAGGTCTAGAGTGCTGCGCGTATGGCCGTCGAACGTGCGTATGCCGCGTTCGCAGAGGATCACGTTTTCGTTGCCGCCCGCCAGGATGTATTCGGCGCTCATCAGCAGCTCTTCCAGCGTATTGACCACGCCGCGCTTCAGCAGGACGGGCTTGTCCAATTGAGCGACAGCCTTCAGCAGTTCGTAATTCTGCATGCTGCGCGCGCCGATCTGGATGACGTCCACGTTCTCGAACAGCGGCAGGTCAGCTGCGCTCACGCACTCGGAAACGAGCGGCAGACCCGTTTCGGCCTTCGCGATCTCCAGCAGGCGCAGGCCTTCGCCTTTCAGGCCCTGGAAATCATACGGAGAAGTCCTGGGCTTGAACGCGCCGCCGCGCAGCATGTCCGCGCCGGAAGCCTTCACGGCTTTCGCGACTGCGACGATCTGCTCTTCCGTCTCGACGGAGCACGGCCCCGCGATGACCGCGAAATGGCCCTTTCCGATTTTTACGTTCCCGACCTCCACGACCGTGTCACCGGGATGATATTCGCGGCTGTATCTCAGCGTTTCACTCATTCGCCGTCACGCTCCTGATAAATGCTCGACGTTTCGCTGGTGTCCTCGGTATATCCCGGGTTCGGCGGCGTCTGGTTCGTGATCTCCTCGC
>JAFZRG010000104.1 GCA_017619985.1 Bacillota bacterium
TCAGGGAAAGAGGCATCTTGTAATAGAACTTCATGGTTTTTCCTTTTTCGTATAATCGCCTATGGTGATAAGGAATGCGGATATCAGCACCAGGATGCCGCCCAGCAGCGTTCTCGGAGTCAGCGGCTCGCCTAAGAGCAGGATGCTGCAGACGAGGCTGGTGATGGGTTCCAGAATGCCCAGGATGGCTGTGACGGTCGGACCGATGCGCTTGACCGCTTCCGGGGTCATGACGTTGCCGATGCACACGACCATGAGACCTGTCAGGAACAGCCAGATCCATCCCGGACGGTGGCATTCGCCGAACGAGAAGCCCAGCGCTTTACCGAACACGAACAGGAACGTTGACCCGAACAGCGTATTGTAGAACGAGATCTTGAACCCGTTCAGTTCGCGTACGCCGCTCTTGTCCGCGATGATGAGATACGCGGAATACGCGACGCTGGACAGCAGTGCCAGCGTGAGCCCCACAGGGCTCGTTTCCAGGCCGCCGAACATCATGACCCAGATGCCCAGGACAGCCAGCAGGAGCGCCGCGCCCTGGATCTTCGTGAGTTTCTGCCTGAAGAAGACCGCGTAAAACAGCGCCACGAGCGCCGGATACATGAAGTGCAGGCACAGCGTGAGCCCGACGGAGATGTAGTCGTACGCCAGGTACAGCAGCATGGCGGTCAGACCGCCGCAGGTTATGCCGATAAAGAACAGCGCGACGAGCTGCCTGCGGGTCACGCCGAATCCGTACCCCTTGATCTTCAGGATCGCCGCCAGCACGGGCAGCACGGACAGATTGCGATAGAAGGCGATGGAGATGCCGTTGCCGCCGGCGTTGACCGACGCCAGTTTTGCCGTTATGGAAGATAGTCCGAAAAAGATCGCGGCCAGCGCTGCGAGCAGCAGGCCGGTCCGCTTGACGTTGTCGTTCAAGGGCTTACTCCTCCGCCAAAGGGATCGTCAGCTGGTCGGCATCCGCCAGTGACCGCGACAGTTCCAGCCCTTCCAGGTCGTCGTCCAGAACGAGGCTGCCGATATCCTCGAGCTCGGGCAGGTCGTCCAGCGACTCGAACCCGAACGTGAACAGGAAATTGCGCGTGGTGCCGTACAGGATGGGCCTGCCGATGCTGCTGCTCCTGCCCTTTTCCTCGACCAGATCCTTTCTCATGAGCGTCTCGAGCACGCGGTCGCTCTTGATGCCGCGCACGGCGTCGATCTGCGCCTTCGTCACAGGCTGTTTGTACGCGATGACCGCGAGCACTTCCAACGCCGCCTGGGACAGCCGCTTCTCCTTGACCGGCGTGCAGAGCTTCGTGATGTAGTCGTCATTCTCAGGATTCGTACACAGCTGGAACGCCTTATCCGCCTCGCGGATGCGCAGCCCGCTGCGTCTCGTCTCGTAATCGTCCGCCAGCTCGCGCAGGATGTGCAGCATGTCGTTTGCCGGGATGTTGAACAGCTCCGCAGCCGTCTTGGCTTCCAGGGGATCGCCCCATACGAACAGGATCGATTCCAGTGCCGATTTGATGCTTTCGTTCGTCATTTGCTAACCCTCCTGCTGTGCGCTCTCTACGAGTTTGACGGTGATGTCGCCGAAGCGCTTCTTCTGCTCTGCGGTCACCGATTTCTGCTTGAGCAGCTCGAGCAGAGACATAAAGGTGATCACCTGATTGTACGGGCTGCTGTCCTCTTTGATCATCTCCGAGAACATCAGCTTCTTCTTTCCGCGGAACATGTCGCGGATCTGCACGATGCGGTTTTCCACGGACATGCGCTGCCGCTCGACACGCTCGTAGACCCTGCGCATCTCGTCCAGCCTCTGCTTGCGGAACAGGAACGCGTAGAAGGCCTTGACGAAGGCGTTCATGTCGGTCTTGAGCAGTTCCTCCGGGTCGCCGATATAGGGGGTCAGATCCTCCTGCGGCTTCGTGCGGCTGTGCGCCGCCGCGTCCGCCTCCTCTTCCAGGAACGCCGCCATCTCCTTGTAGCGCTTGTATTCCAGGATGCGCGCCACGAGATCGGCTCTCGGGTCATCTTCCTCTTCGCCCGCCTCGTCGGCCGCCTGTTTCGGCAGCAGCATGCGGCTCTTCAGCTCGATCAGTTCCGCCGCCAGCACCATGAATTCCTGGGCTACGGAAACGTCCTGCGCCTGCATGTCGGCAATATATTGAAGATATTGCGTTGTGATCTCGGACACCTTGATGTCGTAGATGCTCATCTTCGCGTGCTCGATCAGATAGACGAGCAGGTCGAAAGGCCCTTCGAAGATGTCCAGTTTTACTTTATATCCCATAGTGTCTATTCTCCGGCCTCTTCCGTCTCCTCCGCGGGGACGAGGGGGCCGTTGTCGAAAACGGTGCTGTATCCATAGCTCCGCATCCAGCCCAGGATGGTCTGCTGCCAGCCGAGCACGTGCTCTGCGTACGCGGTGCTGTATTCGCCGCTCGCCACCTTGCCCGGGCCCGCATTGTAGGCGGACAGGGCCGTCGTCAGGCTGCCGTAGGTGTGAACGAAGCGCGCGATGTAACTGGAGCCGAACTGGATGTTCATGTGCGGGTCATAGAGCATGGACACCGAATATCCGAACCTGGCGCCCGTCCTGGGCATGATCTGCATCAGGCCGATCGCGCCGCCGCCGACGACGTCCTTGCGGAACTGGCTCTCGTTGCGGGTGATGGCCATCAGGAAGATCGGGTCCACGCCGTTGACCCACCCCTCGTGGCGGAACAGGTAGGCATAATATATGGATTCCGCGTAGGACAGGCGCCGATTCATGCTGCGCATGCAGGCGGCCATGCCTTCAATGACGGAAGCGTTGTTCGCGCTGTAGTATCTTTCCGCCGAGATCTCCGGATCCGTGCTGATGTACAGCCCGATGGTATCGTCTTCCCAGACGCTCCAGCCGAACGTCTCCGGATCCGTGAACCACGCAAACGGCAGATAGACCGTTCCGTCCGTCCGCCGCAGGAACCCGGTGAGGATGGGCAGCACTTCCCGTTCGAAGGAAACGCGGGAATAACCGAGCCTTTCGGCCAGGTCAAACGGCAGCTTTTCCAGCCACGGGAACGTATCGAGCCACTTTTCGATGCGCGCGGCTTCCAGTTCCTCTTCGCGGCGCTCCTCCTCGGACTTGCCCGCCTCACCCGGGATATCGTTCGTGAGGATGATGCGGTATCCCCTGTCGGACGTCGCGGAAGAACCGGTCAGGTTGCAGGTGAGCCGCCCGGTCGCGAGCGCTTCCGCGTCACCGCTGTCCGTATCGGTCATCAGGATGGTCTGCTCGGTCCGTATGATGTCGATCTCGAAGCCCAGCACGGTCCGCCACGTGTCGTCCAACGCGAAAAACACCTGGTCGCTGTCCTCCATGACGTACAGGGGGTGTACCAGTTCGTAGTTGTTCAGATGGACGCCGTTGACATAGATATCCTTCGCCAGGTACCACAGGCCGACCTCATCCGGCACTGCGGAAAGCTCGTCTGGTTTGGGCTGCGGCGCCTTTGCAAGTTCCGTCGGCTCGAATCCTTCGATCCAGTACGCGAAAATGCAGAGCGCGGCCACCCACAGTACGAGGATCAGGACCTGCCACCAATACCGATGCTGATATCGCAAGGTCAGTTCCTCCTCGTGTGCGGACGCACAGATGGAATTTTCGGGTCTACGACCGGCTGACCCGGTAGCCCGTCGTCAGATCGACGACGCTTTCGATAGGTTCTCCCTTCACGAAATGGGCCAGGTTCGTCACAGAACGTTCCACGATGCGGCGGAACGGATAAAGCTGGCGGAACAGGCCGGCAACGTGCGGTGTGACCAGGCAGTTGCGGCAATCCCATAAGGGATGATCCGCCGGAAGGGGTTCGGGATCGGTCACGTCCAGGGCGGCTCCGCCCAGACGGCCTTCGTTCAGAGCCTCCGCCAGAGCGTCGGTATCCACGGCGCTGCCGCGGCCGACGTTCACGAGGATGGCGCTGGGCTTCATCATGGCCAGGGTCTCCCGGTTGATGACTTTCTGCGTCTGCGGGGAATTCGGCAGGCAGAGCGCCACGAAATCCGCCTCGGGCAAAAGACGCGGCAGATCCTCGAGCGTTCCGACCTCATCCACGCAGTCGGGCTTGTCGCCCTTCGTCCTGCGGACGGCCTTGACGCTGCAGCCGAGATCCTTCATGCGCTGCGCGAAGTTGACCCCGATATCGCCCAGGCCGATCACGAGCGCCTTGTGCTCGGTGATGCAGGTAGGCAGTTCGACTCTCTGCCACTTGTGCTCCTTCATCTGGTCGCGGTAGACCTGGAAGTGGCGGATGAGCATGATGATAGCCCCGACCATGTATTCCGCGATCGTACCGCCGTAGGCACCGGTGGAATTGGAGAGCAGGCAGCTCTGCGGTTCGTGGAACATCTCCAGCTTCGCGTAGCCGTCAGATCCGGCGGAATCGAGTTGGACGAACTTCATGTTCGGAAGGTCGTGCAGCAGTTTCGTATCGACGCAGCCGATCAGCACGTCGGCCCATTCGAGTTCTTCGCGGGTCACGTCTTCCTGGGTGCTCCAGCGATATGCGCAGGCATCTCCGCCCGCCGCCATCAGCATGCCCTTCTCGTCTTCGTTCACGGGCAGGACGCAAAGTACGTTATACATCGTCTGTCTCCTTTTTCAGCCTTAAATGTTGATCTCGCCTTCCGCCAGGATGGCAGCCACGCCGCCCACACGGATCAGCACGGAACCGTCTTCCTTTTCGGTCAGGCGGCTGGAGATCTTCGAGGGTCTGTCCATGGCTTCGCCCTGGATGAACAGGTTATCCGCACCGGCCTTCACGATGCCGCGCTTGTAGAGATAATACGTGAGCGCGCCGTTGGACGTGCCGGTCGCGGCCTCTTCGTCGATGTCGTAGAGAGGCGCGAAGTTGCGGCAGTGGACGCCGTCTTCTTCGGACAGGGTGAACGCGTGCACGCCCGTCACTTCATAGGCTGCGGACAGGTCGGACAGGGCTTTCATATCCGGCGCGAGGCCGTTCAGGACCGCCATGTCAGCTACGGGCATCATGATGTCCGTGAGGCCGGTGGAGACCATCTCGGGATAGAGCGTCTGACCGTTATACTCCGGCGTGCAGCTTTCTGCTCCCATGACTTTACACAGTTCCGCAAGCTTTTCGGGGTCATCGATGAGGCCGAACGTCTTCGCTTCGCCCATATCCATGAGCACACCGCTCTCGGTCACCAGCACCTGCAGGTCGCCCGCCAGCGTCCTGAAATCGCAGGTGTCGCCGGGCTGGATGCGGCCGTTCTTCATAAGAGTGTAGAACGTGGCGATCGTCGCGTGACCGCACAGATCCACTTCCGCCGCCGGTGTAAAGTAGCGCACATGATACTTTTTATCGCCCAGCTCTTTCAGAAACGCGGTCTCGGAATAGCGCAGCTCGGCCGCGGTCTTGCGCATGGTCTCGTCGTCGGGGAAGTCCGCGCCGGCCGGGATGTACACGACGCCCGCCGGATTGCCGCCGAACACCTGATCGGTAA
>JAFZRG010000105.1 GCA_017619985.1 Bacillota bacterium
GATGGATATCGTGTCTCCATGCGATCATTTCCTGTTCGAGACGTTTCTTATCGATCATGTTGGCGCTCCTTTCCTATTCAATCGAGGGATACTTGCCGTCCCAGACGATGTCGCGATAGTTCTTCTGATCCGTGTCGCCTTCGGTGGAGAAGCACAGGATGACGGAGTTTTCGTCGAGTCCGAGCTCTTCCTTGAAGGCTGCGAGGTCTTTGGACTTGAGGAGGGTCACTGCGAAGCCCGCACTGGCGGCCCCGGATTCGCCCGAGATGACCTTGTCGTCGCCGGGCAGGGGGTTGCCGAGCACGCGCATGCCCTTTGCCGCGACCCAGTCCGGCATGGAGACTGAATAATCCGCGTAGTCGCGGATCATCTCCCAGCCGATCGTGCAGGGTTCGCCGCACGCGAGGCCCGCCATGATGGTGGAGAGGGCGCCGCCCACGGGATGCAGCTTGCCGTCGTTGGCCTTGGACGTCTGATAGATGCAGTCCGCCGCGTCCGGCTCGACGATGACGATCTTCGGCTTGTCCGCGCCGTAGTAGCTCGCCAGGAAGCCCGTGACCGCGCCGCTCATCGCGCCGACGCCCGCCTGCAGGAACACGTGGGTCGGTTTGACCCCGCCCAGCTGCTGCGCCGCTTCGAGCGCCATCGTGGTGTAGCCCTGCATGATCCAGGTCGGATACTTCTCGTAGCCTTCCCAGGCGGTGTCCTGTACCATGATCCAGCCGTACTTTTCGGCCTGCGAATTGGCGAAGCGCACCGCGTCGTCGTAGTTCATGTCGGTGATGGAAGCCTCCGCGCCGGCCTTTTTGATGTTGTCGAGTCTTTCCTGCGCGCTGCCGTGGGGCATGTAGACGACGCTCTTGTGACCCTGCTTCGTGGCGGCCCAGGCGATGCCTCTGCCGTGGTTGCCATCGGTCGCAGTGACGAAGGTGAGCTGGGAGTTATCGCCGGCAGCCTTGTGCTCTTCGACACACTTGCCGACGCAGTAAGTGCCGCCCAGCGCCTTGAAGGCGTTCAGGCCGAAGCGGTAGCTCTCGTCCTTGACGTAGAAGTCCTTAACGCCCAGCGCAGCCGCCAGGTTCGTCAGTTTGGCCAGAGGGGTCACGCAGTATTCGTCGAAGGTGCTGTGGAACGCCTTGGCCTTTTCCGCCTCCGCCTGTGAGAACTTCTCAGGGCTGGCGAGGGGGGCGTTGTGATGGATCTTACAGTATTTGATCTCGCTCATAGAAATCTCCTTTGTTCGGATGACAGGGGATAATTGATGGGTTGCTTTCTGTGCGATATATTGCATATTGCTTCTTCACTATAACAAGCGGATTTCCGCACTGTCAAGCCTCTTCGGGCGCGTTCGGCAAAAATATCGTGCAAAAATCGCGAAATATACTCTGTATGCAATATATTGCACTTTTCAACGGCGTCACCCCCGTGCTATAATCAGGGCGGACCCCCGGAGGGTCACGGAAAGAGGAAAGGAAACGAACCCATGCCCATCCCGACCAGAGAAAAAAGCGAGAGCCGCCTGACGGCGAAAGCCCTCGTGTTCAAGACGCTGCGCGAGTGGATCATCGACGGCACCCTGCAGCCGGGCGAGCAGATCTACGACCAGGAGATCGCGAAATACTTCTCCGTCAGCCGCACGCCCGTGCGCGAAGCCATGCAGCTGCTGGCCGACCAGAAGCTGATCGAGATCCAGCCCGGCAAGGAGAGCCGCGTGGCCGGCTTCGACTACAGCGAGATCGAAAAGTCCTACGTGATGCTGGCCGTGCTGCATTCGCTGGCGCTCAAGTTCTCCTGGGACACGCTCACCGAGGGCGACCTCAAGGAGATGGAAGAGTGCAACGAGGCCCTGAAGAACCGCCGCAACTCCGCGGACCTGCACAAGGCACAGACGCTCGACACGCAGTTCCACGACGTCGTCGTACGCAGGGCCGGCAACGACTTCCTGGCGAACTTCTGCGACGTGCTCCACACGCAGACCATGCGCATCGAGAATCTGTACTTCGCGGAACAGGACAACTACGAGGAGTCCTGGCAGACGCACGAGAAGATCCTCGAAGCCATCCGCGCGCGCGACCTCAAGACGGCCCAGAAAGCCATGCAGGAGAACTGGATGAAGACCATCGAGCTGGTCCGCAGACTGAAGGAGGACGCGCGATGAAGACCGCAGAACGCACCATCGCCGCCATCTCCACGGCCTACGGCGAGAGCGGCATCGGCATCGTCCGCATGAGCGGCCCGCTGGCGAAAGAGATCGTCTCGAGGATATTTGTCCCTTACCGGCGCAAAAACGCCCCGCAAAATCAAAAACAGACCCCTTCCGGAGCCTTTGTTTTCCGTGACAGGACCATGCACTACGGCCATATCGCTGACCCGAAGACGGGCGAGACCGTCGACGAAGTTCTGTGCGTCTATATGAAGGCACCGCACACCTACACCGGCGAGGATCTCGTCGAGATCCAGTGCCACGGCAGCATGGTCTCGCTTCGCCGCATCCTGGCGATCTGCCTCGAAAACGGCGCCGAACCGGCGGAGCGCGGCGAGTTCACGAAGCTGGCTTTCCTGAACGGACGCATCGACCTGGCCCAGGCGGAAGCCGTCATCGACGTGATCCGCGCGAAGACAGGCAAGAGCCTCGAGACCGCTGTCTCGCAGATGGAAGGTAAGCTGTCCGAAAAGGTGAGGGCGGTGCGGAAAGGTCTGCTCGATCTTCTCGTGCTGCTGACGGTCAACATGGACTACCCGGACGAGGATATCGAGGAAGCGACGTACGCGAAGATCCTGGAAGGCATCCGGGGCGCGGAAAGCGGCATCGAATCGCTGCTGTCGAACGCGGACGAGGGCAAGATCATCCGCGAAGGACTGTCCGTCGCCATTGTCGGCAAGCCCAACGTCGGCAAGTCCTCGCTCATGAACCTCTTCCTCGGCGAACACCGCAGCATCGTCACGGAGATCCCGGGCACGACGCGCGACACGATCGAGGAGCAGATCTCCCTGCGCGGCATCCCGCTCCGCCTGACCGACACCGCTGGCATCCGCGAAACGGCTGACGTGGTCGAGGCGCTGGGCGTCGACCGCAGCAGAGACGCGTTCAACAGGGCAGACCTCATCCTGCTGCTTTTGGACAGCAGCCGGGATCTTTCCGAAGACGATCTGTCGCTGATGGAGGCCGCGGAAGGGCGTCCGTGCATCGCGGTGCTCAACAAGACCGACCTGCCTGCCCGGGTCACGGAGGAAGACGTCCGCAGCCGCCTGAAGACCGCGCAGGTCATCAGCACGTCGCTGCTGAACGACGAAGGCACGGAAGTCCTGAAAGACGCGATGGAAGCCCTCATCACCGGCGGCAAAGTGCGCCGCGAGGAAGACATCCTCGTCTCGAACAGCCGCCACATCCGGCTGCTGCAGCAGGCCCTGTCCGAGCTTCGCGAAGCCGAATCGATGACCAAAAGAAGCGAAGCCATCGACTTCATCGAGGTCAACGTGAACGCCGCGTTCGGGTACCTGGGCGAGATCACCGGCGACACCGCCTCCGGCGAGATCATCGACGCCGTGTTCGAGCGGTTCTGCCTGGGGAAGTAGGGGGAAAAGCATATGGAAGATAAAAAGAAGTTCAGCTTCTGGAATTACGTCGTCTGGTTCACTTTCTACTCCGTCATCGGATGGTGCTACGAGGTGTTCCTGGAGGTCGTGGTCTACAAATGGGGCTTCACGAACCGCGGCGTGCTGTTCGGGCCATACACTCCGGTCTACGGTTTCGGCGCGCTGGCGTTCCTGCTGCTGGTCTACCCGCTCATCCGCGGAAAGAAGACGGGCAAAAGGCTCGCATTGCTGCCTGTCGTGTTCGCGCTGTGCATGCTGATCGCGACGGCAATCGAACTGGGCACGTCCTACATCCTGGAGGCGGTCACCGGCAGCTGGCCCTGGCAGACCTACGCGGACTACGCCATCAACTTCCAGGCCCGGATCGCGCTGTCGCCCTCCATCCGCTTCGGCCTCGGCGGCGTGCTGTTCCTGTACGTGCTGCAGCCGCTCTTCGAGAAGATCTGCGAAAAGCTCGGCGAAAAGCGCGTCCGCACGCTCGCGATCGCCTTCCTCGTGATGTTCGCGGTCGACTGCGTCTACACATTCGCCCTGAAATGACACACGGGGACAGGTACACTGTGACATGGATCGAGAAAGAAGGAACACAATGACCCGGTACATCTTCATCAGCTATTCCCATCTGGATCAGCGGACCGTCAGCGGCATCGCGGACCGGCTCGAACGTGGCGGTTACAGCGTCTGGTATGACCGCGACATACAGCCCGGTTCGCTGTGGGACGAAATGATCAAAAGCAAGTTGAGAGACGCGGCTGTCGTTCTCATGTTCATCTCCGAGAATTTCGTCAAGTCGGCGTACTGCCGCCTGGAACTGCAGCTCGCGCTGGAGCAGAAGAAAAACATCCTGCCGGTCTATCTCGACCGGGCCAGATTCGAAGACGGTCTCCAGGAACAGATCGACCGCATCCAGAACATCTCTCTGATGCCTGCATCTTTGGATGAGTGCCTGCAGCGGCTGCAGAAGCACGACGCGATACAGAAATGCCTGGGCAAATTCCATTCCACCCGCCCCGGCCCAGAAAGAACATATTATCCGCACGGTGCGGCGATCGATACCGTCACGTTCAATTCCGTGAAAGATCACCCGGTATACGGCGATGAACGGCGCTTTCTGCGCGTAAAACTGCCGGGAAGCGAGTCGTTCGAACCGGCGGCTTCCGTCAAGCTGAGACCCGGGCAGGTCTACGAATTCGAACTGCTGATCCACAACAACGCTGCGGCGACGGAAAACGGCACCGCGAAGAGCGCGCGCATCGCGGTCCACCTGCCGGAATACGTCCGTCCGAGCAGGATGAGCGAGATCCTGGCGGTGTTATCGTCCGTCAACGCCTCCCCGCCGCAGATCTGGAGCGGGATCGAGCTCCACTGCGAAAAGACGCTCTTTCTCACATTCGTCAACGCCTCCGCCGTGTATCATTGCGGCGGCGCCTGTGACGGTCAGAAACTGAGCACATCCTTTATCGAGACGGATCACGGGTTCTACGTGGGACTGGACCGGTTCGACGGAACCGTCCCGGCCGGCGCGCTCTGCCGGGTCACGTTCCAGGTGCGGGCGACCGAGGAAAGCGGCGAGATCGGATACACCAAGAAGATCCTGAAGAAGAACGGCCTGCCTGATGGCCACGTGCGTCTCGGTGAAGTCTTTACCGTGCGGACGGAATTCCGCAATCTCGGGACGTTCGATTACCGGAACGTGGGCTTTTGGGACATGTTCCCCGAAGGAATGGAACTGATCCCGGGCACGACCGTTCTGAGAAACGGCCGGCACCCGGACGGCCTGAAAATGGAGGATACCATTCACGACGGCACCGGTTTCAAAACCGGCACTTACGGTCCGCACGCAAACGCCATCATCACCTATCAGGCGAGATTCACCTCCGGCAGCGGCAGACAGCGGGTCGGAGGCAGCATCGCCCACGAGACCGGCATGTCGAACTTCTGGCTGCCTGTGATCGTAGAGCCTGACGAGGAATAAAAAGAACTGCTATGGAAAAATACATCGAAGGAAACAAAGCCGCCTGGGAAGAGGCATTCGAAAACAGGGACGCGTCCTGGGGCGCGGATATCACGCAGAAGATACAGGCGGAAGACTATCCGTTCTTCAATGAAGAAACGATAGCCGTGCTGAAAACGTTGGATACAGAAGGCAAGACGGTCGGCCAGTTCTGCTGCAACAACGGCCGCGAACTGCTCTCCATCGTGAAGTGCGGAAAAGCGGAGAAGGGGATCGGGTTCGACATCGCGGAGAACCAGATCGCGTTTGCCAACGAAAAGGCCAGGGAACTGGATCTGCCCTGCGAATTCGAGGCGGTCAACGTCTACGACATCGATGACCGCTACCGGGAACTGTTCGACATCGTGATCATCACGATAGGCGCGCTGTGCTGGTTCAGGGATCTGGACCGTTTCTTCGCGGTCGTGGCAAAGTGCATGAAACCCGGAGGGATCATCGTGATCAACGAACAGCACCCCTGCACGAATATGCTCGCAACGGATGACGAATCCTGCGATCCCGGACACCGCAGGGAGTGCCTGTATTCCTATTTCGAGCACGAATGGACCGGAAACGAAGGCATGTTCTACATGACGCAGAAGCGGTACGAGTCGAAGACGTTCACCGATTTCACCCATCCGATGTCCGCTATCATATCCGGCATGTGCAAAAGCGGCATCGTCGTTACGGATCTGCAGGAGTTCGACTACGACATCACCGGCGGGTGGGAATCGCTCGACGGCAGCGGATATCCGCTGTCCATGATCCTGCAGGGAAGGAAAGAGGCAAGATAAGCGGTCTGTATCACGCCTCCGTCCCTGTGTGTCACAGCTTCATCCGCATCGTTACGATCCCGTCGTCTTCGCCGGTCTCTTCGAAACCCATGCGTTTATACAGTCCGTAACCGATCTGCATGACGTCCGGTTTCGTCGTAAA
>JAFZRG010000106.1 GCA_017619985.1 Bacillota bacterium
ACCGGTCAGTTTTTGAAGCTGAGCGAAGGTCTTGGGCTTGCGCTTGCCCATCAGCAGCGCGGTATCGAGGCAATCAGTCTCCACGTCCTTGCCGTAACGGCGTACGACGTACTGCAGACCGCAGTCGATGCCCCAGTATTCGGGCGAATCGGCCGTGATCTTCTCCAGACCCAGCAGAGCTTCCTTGCGGTCGGTAATGATCTTACCAAGCTTTGCGATCTTCTGATCGCGGGTCAGCTGTTTGCTCATAGAGGGGGTTCCTTTCTCTCTCTTTATTGCAGAGTTATTAACTAATCTATTTTATCATTGCTGCACCCTGTATTTCAAGGACGGAATGCTGTGCGCATCAATATCCGACGGCCAGACCGAACAGCAGCAGCGCGCAGGTCAGGACCAGGTTCGCGAGCTGGAACTTCACCGACCATTTCGCCCACTTCGTGTAGCTGACATCCGCCAGTCCCAGCGAGATCAGCAGCGCCGCGTTCGTCGGATAGAACACGTTCGAAAAGCCGTCGCCGAACGCGAACGCCACGACGCACAGCTGCGGCGAGATGCCGAAGATCTGCGCGAGCGGCACGATCAGCGGGATGAGCATGAAGGCTTTCGCGGAGCCGGAGCCGATAAAGAAGTTCATCACGAGAACGATGAGGTAGATGAACAGGATCACGGCCCATTTCGGCAGGCTGCCGGCCACGCCGACGGCACCGTGCAGGATCGTGTCGAGGATCTTCGCCTCCTCGAGCGTATAGCGGATGGACGAAGCCATCAGGATCATCAGGACCGCAGGGAGTATGCTCGTGACCCCTTTTACGAAAGTCTTTCCGAGGTCTTTGCCTTTCAGCCCGGCCATGACAGGTGCGATGAGCCCTGCCAGCAGGAACATCAGCGCGACTGCGATCATCGTGTAGTCCTGCAGCGCGGGGATGACGGTCGACAGCAGGATGATCAGGATGCCGAGACCCAGGATGAGGATAAAAGCCTTCACCGCTTTATCCATGGCGGGGTCAGCCTGGGCGGCAGCCAGGTCCGCGCCGGCTTCTACGGGTCCCTCGATCTTCTTCGCATAGCGCCTTACGAAGAACAGGAGCAGCGCGAAGATGAACACGAAGCTCAGCGCCCGCAGCCAGATGCCGGAGAACATCGGAAGGCCAGCCAGGCTCTGCGCGACGCCTACGGTGAACGGGTTCATGACCCCGGACGCGAAGCCGCAGCCGACGGCCAGCAGACTCATGGCCATGCCGGTCACGCGGTCCCAGCCGAGGCGGATCGCCAGCGCCACCACGATGGGCACCAGAGGCACGATCTCTTCAAAGGATCCCACGAGCGCACCCATCGCCATGAAGAACAGGATGACGACGGTCAGGAGTTTGTACCGGCTGCCGCCGTAACGCTTCGTGATGCGGTCGAGCAGGCTGCTCATGATGCCGCTGCGGTCAAGGCAGTTGAACGCGCCGCCGATGACGAGAAGAAAGATGATGACCGCGATCAGCGTGGCGCTGCCCTGCCCCGTCAGCACGAGGAAAGGCGAAAGCAGCCACTTCCAGAAAGGCAATTTCGCATCGACGTAGCGGAATCCTGCCTGCGTGTCGATGACAGTCTGGCCCGCCTCGTTCACCGTGCGCGCGAATTCGCCGGACGGGATGAGGAACGTCAGCGCGTAAGCAGCCATCATCAGAACGAAGATCACAACGAGGGCCGTAATGAACGATCTGACGCTGATATTCAGCCCTGTGTTCTGTTCTTTGCTGTCCATGGTCTGCCCTCCGTTCAGAAACTGCGGATGATCGTTTGGTAGAATTGTACGGCCGGCACCAGGGAGCGGACGTCCACGTTCTCATTGCAGCCGTGGATGGACGCCATCTGCTCATCGCTGAGGTGGAACGGTGCGAAGCGGATGCAGCTGCTGCTGACCCGGCTCATGAACCGCGAATCGCTGGCGCCCGTCATGAGATAAGGCGAACAGGCCGTGCCCGGAAACACTTTGCCGACGGCCTCTTCCACCAGCCGGAACGCCCTGCCGTTCCAGTCCGAGACGGGCGATTCGAACCCGGGATCGAGCACTTCGGTCTCGATGCCGTAGCGCTTTGCGGCTTTTGTGACCGCCTCGATGCTCTTTTCCTGTCCCTGATGGTGCGAATAGCGCATGTTGCCGATCACCCAGGCTTCGTCGGGGATGACGTTGTTCCCCCCGGAACCGCAGGCCCGGGTAAAAGCGATCGTCGTCTTCAGGAGAGCTCCCGCCGTCGGCGAAGACTTCGCCATGATCCTTTTGATGAGAGGCGCGAATCTCTCCGGCTGGGCCATGGCTTTCGCGCTCATGCCTTCCATATGCGGCGCAAGTCTCCGCAGCATTTCGCATATGACCGGGGACAGCTGCACGTCGAAGATCTCGCTGCGGTCGATGTAGGACATGAACTTGCCCAGGCGCACGAGGGGCGTGTTCTTCGGCGGCGCCGACGCATGACCGCCCTGCGACTTTGCAATGAATTTAATGTCTGCACAGCCTTTCTCCCCCACGCCGATCATGGCGAAGTCGCCCTTGGCGCCGCCGATAGGTTCCGTAAGGATTGCGCCGCCTTCGTCCAGCACCATCTCGAAGCGGTAGCCCTGTTCCTGCAGCCATTTTGAGATGGTATCGGCTCCCTCGCCCATGATCTCCTCGGTGCAGGCGGATTCGAACCAGATGTCCTTTTCCGGCACGAAACCCTCCGAGACCAGTTCCTCCGCAGCCTGCAGCATGGCGAACAGCGGCCCCTTGTCGTCCAGCGTGCCGCGGCCCCAGACCCTGCCGTCCGCGATCTCGCCGGAGAATGGCGGATGCTCCCATTCACCAGCCGCTTCCACCACGTCGAAGTGGTTCATGAGCAGAAGACCCTGTTTCGCGGGTTCGGGATGCTCTTTGCCGGGCCAGCGCATCAGGATGCTGCCGTTGTGGTCCCTGAACTGACAGACCGAAAACAGCGCCGGGAACAGCTCCCGCAGCAGATCGTGGAATTCATAGAACTTGCCAAGATCGGTCTGACCGTCGGCGGAGACGGTCTCCTTCTGTATCATCCTCGAGAGTTTTTCTGCATACCGTTCGTTCATGCTCTGTCTTTCCTTTCGTTCCTATTCCGAGCGCAGCGCGGCGACCGGGTCGCTCTTCGCCGCCTTCTGCGAGGGGATGATGCCGCCGATCAGGGTCAGCACGATGCTGAGGATCACCAGCAGGACCGCGGCGGAAAGCGGCAGCACGGCGTTGATGTTCTCCTCCCCGGAGACTCTGTGGATCAGCGTGTTGATGGGCGGCAGCGCCAGCAGCGTCAGGCCGACGCCGAACAGACCCGCCAGCGCGCCAGTGATGAACGTCTCCGCGTTGAAGACCTGGGCGATGTTGCGCTTGGAGGCGCCGATCGCGCGCAGCACGCCGATCTCCTTTTTGCGCTCCAGCACGCTGATGTAGGTGATGACCCCGATCATGACCGAAGACACGACCAGCGAGATCGAAACGAACGCAATCAGCACGTCGCGCACCACGTTGATGATATCCGTGACCGAACCCATCAGCATGTCGACCGTATCGGTATAGACGATCACCTTATCGTCGTTACCGGCTTTCTTCTGCGCGGCGTTATAGTCTTCGATGATGGATTTCACCCTGCCCTTCGCCTCGAAATCCGTCGGATAGATCGTGATCGTGCCGGGTCTGTCCCTGTCCGCGTAGCCGAACCGGCGCAGGTTCGCCTCGCAGGTACTGTCTTCGGTATAGTACATGGACATCATGAGATCGCTGAGCTCGTCCATGTTCACGGCGGAGCGGAACGCGTCGGCAAAGGCATCCGAGTCGAAACGGAACGCACCGGCCAGATTGTTGCGGAGCTGGCGCATGAGCGTGTTCATCATGCCCTGCACGGTCTCCTGCAGCATCGCCTCCACCCTCGCGCGGATCTGTTCGGCCAGCTGTTCGATCACCGGCTGCATCCGCTCGGCCAGCTGCTCCCGCACCGATTCGCCCATGCTCTCGTAGATCTCGCCGATGACGTCCTGAACGTTCGACGAAGACATGAGGTCGCTGACGATACCCTGAAGATCCTGCCGTCCTTCGCCGGTCTGCAGGTATTCCCGCAGCATCGCTCCGGCGTTTCGTAAGTCGAAATCGGGCGTCTGCCGCGCATACTCCAGAAATCCGCTCCAGACGCCGGCCATCCGTTCCCGCATGCGCTCGCCGGACATGCTCAGGTCGACGCCGGACAGGATCTCCCGGATCTGGTCGTCCGTCAGTTCCGGAAGGACAACGTCTTCATCCGCATCGCCCAGGTCGAGGTCAGACAGGTCGAGGTCCAGGCCGGACAGATCCACCCCGGAGAAGTCGAAGCCGGAAAGATCCAGATTCAGGCTGCCCGGATCGAACGAAAACGCGTTCGCGAGCGCATCGCCGTCGACAGAGAACAGCCCGCTCAGGTCCATGTCGCCGCTGTCCTTTTCCGCGCCGAAACGCAGGCCGGTCAGGACGTTCGTCTCCGGATCCGCCAGCTGCGCTTTTACGAGTTCGCTTTCCGCCGCCTTTTCGATCAGATGGTCCGTCAGCGCCGCAGGATACGCCACGCCCATGGTGAGGAAAGAGGCGGTCGTCTCTTCCGACGGCTGTACGACGCCGACGACCGTCAGGTCTTCTGCATCGCCCATCTTCGACTCGACATATTTGAGATCGCTGCTGTGATCCACCCAGACCCCGTAGCTGTCGTCATACGTGTAAAGATCCGCTGCGGGGATCACCTTGAAGGAACAGCCCAGGAAATCGTCGTAGCCGTACGTGGCATCCGGTTCGCCGGCGTCGAACTCCGTGCCGTCCGCGAACGCCTGCACCATGCTGTCCAGATCCGCGGGATCCTTCAGCCCCATGGCGTAAAGGCACATGTCCGCGATCATGCCGCTGCGGCTGAGCACCACGACGCACTCGTTGTATCCTTCGGGCCAGCGGCCGGCTTTCACGTCGTACTGCGTTTCGTACAGCGAAGCGTCGTCCGGCAGCGCAGCGAAGGTATCCGTGCTGCTGAACGTGTTCCAGAGCGAATTCGAGCTGCCCTGGGAACTGAAGCCGAGCGCGGTGAAGCTGCTGTCGGGATTGACCTGCCTGATGCCGCCTTCCAGCTGCGCGAAGATCTGGGGAACGATATGGTAGCTGTATTCGATGGCCTGCACGTTATCGCGGATATCGCTCTTTCCACTCTCGAAATACGCTTTCAGCGAACCGAGGTCGTTCGAGACCATCTGGGAGAAGAAATTCGACAGCATCGGGATCTCCCGGACCTCCCCGCTCTCCGGATCCGCCGCTTCCTCAGCGCCGGCATCCTCAGCGCCGGCCATGGCGAGGAACATCGCCGGGCTGAACGCCGTATCCGTGATGGTCAGCGGATAATTCTGCAGCGCCTCCGATTCGATGTTAGCGACGTACCGGTTGACCCCGTTGGACAGGGAGAGGATCAGCGCGATGCCGATGATCCCGATGGACCCCGCGATCGCGACGAGGACCGTCCGGGCTTTCTTCGTCCAAAGGTTGTTGAAGGACAGCATCAGGGCGGTCAGGAACGACATGGAGGACTTCCCCATGTTCCGGTGGACCGCAGGCGCGGCGTTTTCCGCATCCGGTACGTACGGATCGCTGTCTGCCTCGATGCAGCCGTCTTTCAGTCGGACGATGCGCGTGGCATACGCCTGCGCCAGTTCCGGATTGTGCGTGACCATCACAACGAGCCGGTCTTTCGCGACCTCTTTCAGCAGATCCATGACCTGCAGGCTGGTATCGCTGTCCAGCGCGCCGGTCGGTTCGTCCGCCAGCAGGATGTCCGGGTCATTCACGAGCGCGCGGGCGATCGCGACTCGCTGCATCTGCCCGCCGGAGATCTCGCCGGGCTTCTTGTACATATGCTCCGCGAGACCCACTTTCTCCAGCGCTTCTTTTGCCCGCGTCGTCCGTTCCGCTTTGGGGATGCCGCTGATGGTCAGCGCGAGTTCCACGTTGGAGAGCAGGCTCTGATGCGGGATCAGATTGTAGCTCTGGAACACGAATCCCACGCTGTGGTTCCGGTAGGAATCCCAGTCTCTGGGACCGTACTGCTTCGTGGAGACGCCGTTGATGACCAGTTCCCCTTCGTCGTAGCTGTCGAGCCCGCCGATGATGTTCAGGAGCGTCGTCTTGCCGCTGCCGGAAGGTCCTAAAACCGCGACGAACTCGCTGTCCCGCAGAGACAGCGAAACGTCCCTGAGCGCCTGTTGCTCAAGGCTTGCAGTCTTATAGGTTTTCGAAATACCGGTCAGTTGCAGCATGGTTTCGGGGGGATCCTTTCGGTCCTGAGATGGGACGATATCATTATAAACGATATTGCGGTACTTTTGAGAGGTTTGATAGACGAAAGTGCTCATAATATAGTACAATGTTAAGTGGATAAAAGGAATCTATCAAAATGATGATGAATGAATTCTTAACAAACGACGAAGCATGGCAGTTTGCCGAAGGCACATGGCAGAAAGCCTACGAACGTCTCGGCGCCCACCGGGCAGAACGGGACGGCGCGGAAGGTTATCTGTTTGCCGTCTGGGCGCCCGGAGCGAAGTCGGTCCGCGTGACCGGCTCCTTCTGCGGCTGGGATGCCGGCGTCCATTTCATGACGCCCGTAGACAGCACCGGCATATGGCAGGCATTCGTTCCCGGAGCGCGGCCGGGCGACACGTACAAATACGTGATCGAGACCCGGTCCGGAGCCTTTCTCTACAAAGCGGATCCCTATGCTTTCTATGCCCAGAGACCGCCGGAGACCTCCTCTGTCCTGTACGACCTGAACGACTATACGTGGCACGACGGACTGTGGATGGGCCGCCGGAAGAGATCGAACCACAGGGAACGCCCGCTGAACATCTACGAGGTCCATCTCGGGTCCTGGCGCAGACGGGAGGACGGCGGTTTCCTCAGCTACGGCGAACTGGCGGACACTTTGATCCCCTATGCTGCCGAAATGGGCTATACCCACCTCGAACTGCTGCCCGTGATGGAGCATCCGTTCGACGGATCCTGGGGCTACCAGATCACAGGCTATTACGCGGCCACGTCCCGCTACGGAGAACCGCATGCGTTCATGGACTTCATCGACCGCTGCCATCAGGCAGGTCTCGGGGTCATCCTCGACTGGTCCCCCGGCCACTTCTGCCGCGACGAACACGGCCTGGCCGGCTTCAACGGGGAGAAGCTCTACGAAAAAGGCGACCATCCGCAGTGGGGCACGTATAAATTCGACCTCGGGAGAGGCGAGGTGCGCAGCTTCCTGCTCTCCAATGCCCTCTTCTGGCTGGAGAAATACCACGCCGACGGCATCCGCGTGGACGGCGTCACCAGCATGCTCTACCTCAATTTCGGCATCGATGACCCGAAGCAGAAGGTGTTCAATGAGAAGGGCACGGAAGAAGACCTTTCCGCCATCAGTTTTCTCCGCATGGTCAACCAGACGGTGGGCGAACGCTTCCCGGACGTCATGATGATCGCCGAGGAGAGCACCGCCTGGCCGCTCGTGACCTATCCGCCAGCGGATGGAGGACTGGGCTTCCATTACAAATGGGACATGGGCTGGATGCACGACACGCTGCACTACATGCAGGCGGACTTCCCGTACCGGCCCGGCGCGCACCATCTGCTGACGTTCTCCATGATGTACTGCTTCTCGGAGAACTTCATCCTGGCGCTCTCCCACGACGAGGTGGTGCACGGAAAATGTTCCCTCATCGGGCGCATGCCCGGAGATTACTGGCGGCAGTTCGCGGGGCTCCGGTCGCTGGCTCTCTACCAGATGACCCATCCGGGGGCAAAGCTCAACTTCATGGGCAGCGAGATCGCGCAGTTCATCGAGTGGCGCGATTACGAAGGCCTGGAGTGGTTCCTTCTCGATTATGAAGCTCACGCCAAGCACCAGGCGTATATCCGGGCGCTGAACGCGTTCTATAAACAGGAACCGGCCCTGTGGCAGGTGAACTACAGCTGGGACGGCTTCGAATGGATCGACGCGGACAACAACGAACAGTCCGTGCTGATCTACACCCGCCGCGCCAAACGCGCCGCGGATGAACTCATCGTCCTGCTCAACTTCGTGCCGGAATGCAGCGACGCGTTCCGCATCGGAGTGCCGAAGAAAGGCGTATACAAGGAGATCTTCAACTCCGACGCGCCGGAATACGGCGGATCCGGCAGGCTGAATCCGGGCTGGCTGGTCAGCGAACCGGTGCCCTGGCACGGAAAAGACTGGTCCGTCGTCGTAAAGACACCTCCCATAGGCGGTCTGGTGCTGCGCCGCGCAGGACGCGGAGAGCTTAAGGAAATACAGAAACAGAAAAAAGAAAGAGATTAGATCCATGTTCAAAAACAAGTACGAATTTATCGAAGCGCTGACCGAAACGGCCCGTTCCGTTTGCGGAAAAGAATATGAAGAATGCAGTCCGGAGGATAAATACTATGCCCTGGCGAGGGTCATCGCGGCGGAAGCCGGCGACATCCACGCTGCCTGCCTCAAAAAGGAGAAAGCAAAGGAAAAGAAGAAAGTCTATTACTTCTCCATGGAGTTTCTGATCGGCAAACTCCTGGAGAACTACCTCATGAACCTGGGTCTGACCGACATGGTGCGCGACGCGCTGAAGATGATGGGCGAGGATCTGGAAAGCTTCTATGCGCTCGAACAGGACCCCGGCCTCGGCAACGGCGGCCTCGGCCGTCTTGCCGCCTGCTTCGCGGACTCCCTGGCAAGCCTGGACTACGCCGCCTGCGGACAGGGCATCCGCTACCGTTTCGGTCTCTTCAAGCAGAGGATCGAAAACGGTGTGCAGGTCGAGGACCCGGACAACTGGCTGGAAAACGGCTACCCCTGGGAGACGCGGCATCCGGAAGATTCCGTGATCGTCCGTTTCGGCGGTTCCGTTGAACGTCAGTACGGTGAAGACGGTCCCCGCTTCCGCTGGAACGAAGCCGAGCGTATCGTGGCCATGCCTTACGACGTGCCCATCGTGGGCTACGGCGGAGAGACCGTGAACACGCTGCGCCTGTGGAGCGCCGAACCCTGCGAAGAGAACTTCGACATGGACGCCTTCAACCGGGGAGACTACGCCGGCGCCATCAAACACCGCGCGGACGTGGAAGCCATCACCAGCATCCTTTACCCCAACGACAGCGCCAGCCCCGGAAAAGTCCTCCGCCTCAAGCAGGAATACATGTTCGTGTGCGCCGGGCTTGCCGATATCATTAAGAATTTCAAACGGGACCACGCGGACGACTGGGACCGCTTCCCCGAACTGGTCGCCATCCACACGAACGACACGCACCCCGCGCTCTGCGCGCCGGAGCTGCTGCGGGTCCTCATCGACGAGGAAGGACTGGACTGGGATCAGGCCTGGAGCATCGTCACCCGTTCCGTTTCCTATACGAACCACACCATCCTGCCGGAAGCATCGGAAACGTGGCCCATCGACACGTTCCGCGCCCTGCTTCCCCGCGTGTATGATTTTGTGGAAGAGATCGACCGCAGATACCGGGAATCCTTCCCCAAAACGTTCGACCGCTGGCAGGATCTGCTGAGAAGCACCGCCATCCTCTGGGACGGCCAGGTGCGCATGGCGAATCTGTCCGTCATCGCGAGCCATTCCGTCAACGGCGTGGCCGAACTGCACACGGAGATCCTCAAGAACAGCGTACTCAAGGGGTTCTACACGCTCACGCCGGAAAAGTTCAACAACAAGACCAACGGCATCGCCCACCGCCGCTTCCTGGCCCAGGCGAATCCGTCGTACCGCGAACTGATCACCGAAGCCATCGGCGACGGCTGGCTGCGCAACGCGTCCCAGCTCGTATGGCTGAAAGAGACCGCAAAGGACCCGGCCTTCCTGGAAAAAGCAGCCGCCAGCAAGAGGACGAACAAAGTCAATCTCGCCCGGTATATCCGGGAGACCACCGGCATCGAGGCTGACCCCGACTCCATCTTCGACGTGCAGGTAAAGCGCTTCCACGGCTACAAACGGCAGCTCCTCAACATCTTCAAGGTCATGGACCTCTACAATCACATCCTGGAAGATGAAAATTTCACGATGCATCCGTCCACGTTCATCTTCTCGGGAAAAGCCGCGCAGGGATATGATTTCGCCAAAGACGTGATCCGGCTGATCCACGGCGTGGCAGACGTCGTCAACAGCGACCCGAAGGTGAAGGACCGCATCAGGGTGGTCTTCATCCCGAACTTCTCCGTGTCCAACGCGCAGCTGATCTACCCGGCGGCAGACATCAGCGAGCAGATCTCGACCGCGGGAATGGAAGCGTCCGGGACCGGCAACATGAAGTTCATGATGAACGGCGCCGTGACCCTGGGGACCCTGGACGGCGCCAACGTGGAGATCTCCGAGCAGGTGGGGATGGACAACATCAAGATCTTCGGCCTGCGCAGCGAGGAGGTCGACCGGTTCCGCCAGGACGGAAGCTATCTTTCCTGGGATACCTATTCCAACGACCCCCGTCTGAAGAAGGTGGTGGACCAGCTGGTGGACGGCACCTATGCCCGTCTGTCCGGCGGTTTTAACCTCATCTACGACAGTCTGATGCGCAACAACGACGAATTCTTCGTGCTCAAGGACTTCAGCTCCTATACCGGTGCCTGGAACGAACTGGAGGCGCTTTATCAAAATAAAGAAACCTGGGGAAAGATGTCCGTGTACAACACAGCCTGTTCCGGATTCTTCTCCAGCGACCGTACCATCGAAGAGTACGCTTCGGATATCTGGGATCTTAAGAAATAAAGACCGGCTGAACGAACTGACGAAGCAGAAAAGAAAGGAGGCTTCGATCCGTGAAAAAAATGAGAAAGAAAGAGATCCTTGCCATGCTGCTGGCCGGCGGGCAAGGCAGCAGGCTGGGTGCGCTGACGAAGACCATTGCGAAACCTGCCGTCTCCTTCGGCGGCAAATACCGCATCATCGACTTCTCTCTGTCCAACTGCGCCAACTCCCACATCGACACCGTGGGCGTCCTGACGCAGTACCGCCCTTACCTGCTCAACTCGTACATCGGAACGGGCAGCGCCTGGGGACTCGACGCCTCGAACGGAGGCGTGTCCATTCTCCCGCCTTACGCTACGGAGACCGGCGGCCAGTGGTACGAGGGAACGGCGGACGCCATCTTCAGGAATCTGAACTATATCGATCTTTACGATCCGAAATACGTGCTCATCCTGTCCGGCGACCATCTCTACCGCATGGATTACCGGCAGATGCTCAAGTGCCATAAGGAAAACAACGCGGATCTGACCATCTCGGTCATGAAGGTGCCTATGGAGGAAGCCTCCCGCTTCGGCATCATGACGGCGGACGAGACCGGCAGGATCGTCAAGTTCGCGGAGAAGCCGAAACAGCCCGAATCCGACCTCGCTTCCATGGGCATCTATATCTTCAGCAAGGATGTACTGAAAAAAGCCCTGATCGAAGACAGCACGGACGAATCTTCGGATCACGACTTCGGAAAGAACATCATCCCGAAGCTCCTCGCGGAGGACAAGCGCCTGTTCTGCTATGAATTCTCCGGCTTCTGGATGGACGTGGGGACGATCTCCAGCTTCCACGAGACCAGCATGGATCTGCTCGAAGCGGAACCGAAGTTCGACCTGGACGACGAAGACTTCCCCATCTTCAGCAATGAGAACCTCAGCCCGCCCCATTACATCGGTCCGGACGCCGATATCCAGGAGAGCATCGTCGGAAACGGAAGCCAGATCTTCGGCAGCGTTCTCCACAGCGTGATCAGCGTCGACAGCGTCATAGGCAAGGGAGCGCGCGTGAAGGATTCCGTCCTCCTGCCCGGGGCCACCGTGGAGGACGGCGCGACCGTGACCCGGGCCATCCTGGGAGAGAACTCCGTGATCCGCGCAGGCGCGGTCTTCGGCAGTGAAGATCCGAAGGAGGCTATCGCCGTGATCGGAGACGACTTTATCGTAGAAGAAGGAGGGGAAAGCTAATGGAACGTGTGATCGGCATCATTTCCGCAAATTACGAGACCAACGATCTGGGCTGCCTGACACAGGAACGGACCATCGCCTCGCTCCCGTACGGAGGAAGGTACCGTCTGATCGACTTCCCGCTCTCGAACATGGTCAATTCCGGCATCTCCACCGTAGGCCTCATCACTCCGTATAAATACCGCTCCGTTATCGACCATATCGGAGCGGGCAAGGAATGGCAGCTTGACCGCAAGAACGGCGGGCTCTTCATCCTGCCCGGATCGCTCTTCGGCGTGACGAGTTCCGAGGCGCGCTTCATGATCCGCGACCTCAAGCACAACCTGGTATACCTCAAGCGTTCCATGGCGGATTACGTCGTTCTGACCGCGTCCGATGTCGTCTACAACATGGACTACCGCGAGATCCTGGAACAGCATATCCAGTCCGGCGCGGACATCACCATGCTGTATCATGAAGCGGTGGAAGACGCGCCTCACGATCTGGGTCTGGAGCTCGACGGCAACCGGGTCACCTCTTTCCTCCATGGCATCAAGATCGGACAGAACATCTTCCGCGGATGCTTCGTCATCAGCCGCCAGCTGCTCATGAACATCGTCAGCTGGTATAACGCCGTGGATTTCATGGACATCTTCGAAGCGCTCGAACCGGAGCTGGGCAAGATGGACGTGCGGGCTTACCGCTTCGGCGGATACATCCGGACCATCAACAACATCCGCGACTACTACATCCACAGCATGGATCTGCTGAAGGACGATGTGAGGAAAGAACTCTTCTCCCACGAGAATCCCATCATGACCAAGGTGCAGGATTCCGTTCCGTCCAAATATCTGAGCGGCTGCTCCGTGCGGAACTCCCTCATTCCCGCCGGCTGCGTCATCAAAGGCACGGTGGAAAACAGCATCCTCTTCCGCGACGTGGAGGTCGGCGAAGGCGCTGTCGTGAAGAACAGCATCCTGATGCAGCACTGTATCGTCGAACCCGGTGCCGTTGTGGAAAACGCCATCCTGGACCGCAACAACGTGATCAAGACATGGACCGTGGTCAAAGGTTCGCCCGACGACGTTTTCGTGATGGATAAAAAGACCAGGAAATCAAAGGAGTAGTCATGGCAAAAAGAAAAATAAGGGTACTGTTTGCATCCTTTGAAGCAGTGCCTTTCATGAAGACCGGCGGGCTGGGAGACGTGGCGGGGTCCCTGCCCCAGGCGCTGCTCAAGACCGGCATCGAAGTGCGGGTCATGCTGCCGAACTTCAGGACCATCCCGGAGCAGTACCGGAGCAAGATGACCCACGTAACGGACTTCTACGTGAGCCTGGGCTGGCGCAACGTCTACTGCGGCGTGGAAAAGCTGCGGCACAACGGCGTCCTGTATTACTTCATCGACAACGAGTTCTACTTCGGGCGGGACAAAGCCTACGGATACTTCGACGACGGAGAACGGATGGCATTCTTCTCCAAGGCGATCGTGGAAAGCCTGCAGTACCTGCCCGACTTCCCCTGCGACGTGCTGCACTGCAACGACTGGCACACCGCCCTGGCGCCGGTATTCCTGCGGGAATTCTACCAGGGGATCCCCCTCTATGAGAACGTGAAGACGGTGATGACCGTCCACAATCTGAAATTCCAGGGAGAGATGTCGGACTACGTCCTGGGAGATATCCTGGGACTGGCGGGCAATCCGGCCGCAGCGTCCCAGCTGCGCGAAGGTCCCGGAGCCGTAAACTTCATGAAGGGCGGCCTCTGCTACAGCGACATCCTCACCACGGTGAGCCCCTCCTATGCCGAGGAGATCAAGGATCCGTTCTACGGGGAGCAGCTGGAAGATATCTTCCGGCGGCGCAGCAGCATTCTCTACGGCATCCTCAACGGGATCGATACGAAGCTGTTCGACCCCGCATCGGAAGCAGACCTTCCCGCGCACTTCACGGCGTCCGACAGGAGCGGCAAAGCCGTCTGCAAAGCAGCCGTACAGAAGGAACTGGGGCTGGTCGAAGACCCCGATACCCCTCTCATCGTGATGATCGGGCGGCTCACGAGCCAGAAGGGGCTGGATCTGGTCCGGCACGTTCTGGGAGAACTGCTCACCCATCCTATCCAGCTGGCGGTGCTTGGGACCGGAGACGCGGAATACGAAAATCTGCTCAAGCAGTTTGCCTGGGGCTCGCACGGCAAGATGAGCGCGCAGATCCGTTTCGACGAAGGTCTCGCCCACCGCATGTATGCCGGGGCGGACATGCTTCTCATGCCTTCCCTGTTCGAACCCTGCGGCCTGGCGCAGATGATCTCCATGCGGTACGGCACTCTGCCCGTGGTGCGGGAGACCGGCGGGCTGAAGGACAGCGTCATCCCCTACAACCAGTACACGGGAGAAGGTACGGGTTTCAGTTTCGCGGAATATAACGCCCATACGATGATGTTCACGCTCTTTGCGGCGGCGGATCTCTACCGCGACGATCCCAAGGCCTGGAACCGGCTCATGGACAACGCCATGGCGCAGGATTTCTCCTGGGGACGCGCGGCAAAGGAGTACGCGGCCATCTACGCACGGCTTCATCCGGAAAGGAAGACGCCGGCATGAGAGCATATCACAACACAAGAGAAAGCGCCTGGCGCACACCTTTCGGAGCAGTGCCCGTCGGCACGGAAGTAACGGTCGCTCTGGACGTGTGGGACGATCCGGGCGCTTCCTGCGTATGCCGCCTCTGGATCGACGGCAGAGGAGAAACGCTGCTGCCCATGGAGAGGCAGGAGAAGGAGGATCATCTCCGTTTTGTCTGCCGCATCCCGGCGGAAACGCCGGACATCGTCTGGTACAGTTTTCTGGTGACCCAATCGGACGGACAGGTCTGCCGATACGGCCCTGCTGGAAACAGAGTCGGCGGCGAAGGCTGTCTTTATGCACCGGAGTCCGCTTCCTTCCAGCTGACGGTCTACGTTCCCCGTCCCCTGCCGGAGTGGTACCGCAC